>NZ_MJWW01000059.1:224631-341665 GCF_001762445.1 Campylobacter sp. BCW_6877
TGCCATCTTCTAAAGTTAAATCTAAATCAGTTTGAGTGTCTTCTTGAATCTGTTCTTTAGTTGCTTCTTGTTCTAAATTTTCATCTTCTAAATTTTGAGTTTCTAAAGTTTCGTTTGCATTATCATCTTGCGCATTATCATCAAAACTCAAATCTTCCATTCCATCTGAATTTATATCTAAAGAATTTTCATCAGGCAAATCATCTAAATCTAAATTATCTAAATCCAAGCTTATATCGGCATAAGGATTTTCATCATTACTTAATATTGGCAAATCAATAGATGTATGTTTGTTTGTATCTTTATTATTAAGTAAATTTAAAAAATCTGTAGGTAAAAAAGGTTTTTGTAAAATTTGTGCATCTATATCTACATTTTGATTTCGCGGGGCTAAAAAAATCAATCTATCGCATTTTTCTTTAAGAATTTTTAAAGGTGCTGGAGTATCACTATCTACAACAATCACATCATAATTACCCAAATTTTCACTATAAGCATTAAGTTCTTCAAAATCATAAGACATTTTTTTAGCACTAAGGCTTACAAGTCTTGAAACTACAGGGTTTTCATTTAAAAGTAAAATTTTCATCACTTTAATCCTTGAAAAATAATCACTATTTTACGATAATTTCATTTATCCTTTCCTTAGGAGAAAAAAAGAGTTTGCATATGAGTAAAAAGTTCTAAAATTAAATTTTTAAAATATTGCATCATAACTAGTAAAATAGCAATCAAAACTACAAAGCCTAAAGCTATCTTTATAGGATATCCAATAACTAAAAGATTAAATTGTGGCATTGTTTTCATCAAAAGTCCAAAAATAACATCGGCTAAAAGTGAAATTCCAAGTATGGGAAAGCTCATAGTAAAACCTATGATGAAAATATTAAACATACCCATATTTAGATAATGCATTAAATTCTCATGCGGATAAAATCCACCTAAACTAATATAACCCAAAGAATGACTTAAAAACAAAAGCATTAAATGATGGCCATCAAAAGCAAGAAAAAACATCAAAGCAAGCAAATTTAAAATTTGAGATGTGATAGGCATACTCGTTCCAGAACTTGGATCTAATATACTTGCCATAGTAAATCCCATAGTAAAAGCAATCTGCTCGCCTGCCATCATAATAATAGCAAAAATAATTTGAAGCATTAATCCTGCTATCATTCCAAAAATCACTTCACTAATAAGCTGTAAAACAAAAAAACTATCTAAATGCAAAGATTCTAATCTAGCCAAAGGATATAAATACATAGTCAAAAATAAAACTATAGTACTTTTTATCACCATAGGAATAGAATTATGTGAAAAAAAAGGAAAAAAAACTATAAGACCACTCATTCTAGCAAGAAGCAACATAAAAGTTACAACATTTTTATCACCTAAATAATTAACAAATTCCATTGGCGTTTATAGTATAAGTTTTATCACAAAAACTTGCAAGCTTGCTATCGTGAGTTACAAAAAATAAAGCTGCATCATTTTCTTTAACATAGGATATTAAAAGCTCGATAACATTTTTAGCATTATCAAAATCCAAATTTCCAGTTGCTTCATCAGCAAAAATAATCTTTGGTTTTTTACAAAGCACACGTGCGATACTCACACGCTGTTGTTGTCCGCCGCTAAGCTTTCCTATTTTTTGATACAAAAGCGTATCAATACCTAACCTTTTTAAAATTTTCTCATCTAAATCTTGACCTGATAAAACACTAGCAAGTTCGATATTTTCTAAAGCTGAAAAACCTTTAAAAAGATAATGTGTCTGAAAAATAATACCAAAATCATAACGGCGAATGTTTAATCTTTCGTTTTCATCTATCTGATAAAGACTAGAACTTTTAAAAAAAACTTCACCTTTTTTTGGAATCAATAAAGAAGAAAGTATATGCAAAAGAGTAGATTTACCACAACCACTGCTCCCTTGAATAGCAATGCAATCTTTAGTATTTAAAGTAAGATTTAAACCCTCAAAAAGCGGATAATCAAAACTATGGCTTAAATTTTCCGCTCTTAAGAGTTCCATTTTTAACCGTTTTTAAAGTTGTGCAGCAACTTCAGCCGCAAAATCTTCAGTTTTCTTTTCTAAACCTTCGCCAACTTCAAAGCAAATAAATTCAACAATTTTAATTTTTCCGCCAAATTCTTTTTCTTTTTCAGCGATCACTTGTTCTACAGTTTTTTTATCATCCATTACATAAAACTGACCCATTAAAGTAAGTTTGCTATCGAGTTGAGAATTATCAGCTATAAAGCTATTCATTTTACCTGGGATAATATTGTCCCAAATTTTTTCAGGTTTACCTTGAGCTTTAAGCTCTTCTTTGATTTTTTCTTCAGCTTCTTTTAAAATTGCATCACTTAATTGTTTGCGACTTGCAAATTGAGGAATTTTATGTTCAGGTTTATTTGGATCTTTAAGTCTGCGTCTTTCTTCATTTTCTTTTTCAAGTTCAGCAACCAAAGCTTTGTATTCATTTTCAACAAAAGTCATATCCAAATCTTCATAACTTAAATAACTTGGTCTCATTGCTGCAATATGCATACAAATTTGTCTTAACAAATCTCTTGATTTTGAAGCCACTTCAGCGCTATTACAAGCTGCAGCGATCACAACACCAACACGGCCATTTGTATGGATATAACCATTTACAACGCCGTTAGCACCTGCTTTTAAAGTTGCAAATCTTCTTACAACTAAGTTTTCTCCTATAGTTGCAATTTGACTTTTTAAATATTCTTCAAATTTTATGCCATTGATTGTGCTTGAATGAAGTTCTTCCACACTTTGTAAGCTATTACTTTGAATATGAGCTGTAGTATCTTTTGTTAAGGCGATAAACTGATCATTTTTTGCCACAAAATCTGTTTCGGAATTAATCTCACTTACAGTTGCGCTTGTAAAATCATCGCTTACTTTTACACTTACTAAACCTTCTGCAGCAAGTCTATCTGCTTTTTTAGCAGCCTTGCCTAAACCTTTTTCTCTTAAAAGTTGCACTGCTTTATCAAAATCTCCATTAGTTTCACTCAAAGCATTTTTACAATCCATCATCCCCGCACCTGTACTTTCGCGGAGTTCTTTTACCATTGCAGCAGTGATTTCAGCCATTATTCTTGCTCCTCACCGAAGTCTTCTTCGCTCATCGCTTCATCTAAAACTTCTTTTTTCTCTTCATCAGTGATTTCTTTTTCTTTATTTGGTAAAGCTTCACCATCTTGTTCTCTTAAAGCTTTTCCCTCATTAATCGCTTCAGCCATTTCTTGACAGAAAAGTTGCACTGAACGAATTGCATCATCATTTCCTGGAATAGGATAAGTTACCAAATCAGGATCGCAGTTTGTATCTAGTGGAGCTACAACAGGAATTCTTAATCTATTTGCTTCTTGAACAGCAATTTTTTCTTTTACTGTGTCAACAACAAAAATCATATCAGGTTGAGTTTTCATATAACGAATTCCACCTAAATAAGCTAATAATTTTTCTTTTTTTCTTGTAAGCATTAAAGCTTCTTTTTTAGTTAAAAGCTTAATACTTCCATCTTCTTCCATTTTTTCAATTACTTCTAATTTTCTAATTGATTGGCGAATAGTACCAAAATTTGTCATCATACCGCCAAGCCATCTATGATTTACATAAGGCATACCGCATTTTTCAGCGTATTCTTTAATCGCTCCACCTGCTTGTTTTTTTGTTCCAACAAAAAGTATAGTTTTTCCTTCAGCGGCAGCATCACGAACGATATTATAGGTATATCTAAAATATCTTAAAGTTTTTTGTAAATCAATTACATAAATACCTTTTCTCTCGCCAAAAATGAATTTTTTCATCTTTGGATTCCAGCGTCTTGTTTGATGTCCAAAATGCACACCACATTCTAATAAATCTCTCATACTAACCATGAGTTTCTCCTTATAAATTTAGCTTTATTCCTCCACATCCCTTAATTTACACAAGCTAAAAAGGATTGATGTGTGTGAAATGAAGCTAGGATTCTATCAAATTTAAGTTTAGTTTTTACTTATATATGTATTCTTTAGTGAGACTTAAATTATTATTAATTTCCTTTGTGATTAAAAATTGGAACAAATCCACGCTTCCAACACGAAAAGCAGAGGCGCAAGAACGAAGGTATAAATCCCACATTCTTATAAATTCTTCATCATATTTTTCCCTTACCTTGTCCAATACTTTATTAAAATTTTCATCCCATAAATCTAAAGTTTTTGCATAGTGCATTCTTAAACTTTCTGCTAGAAGAAGATGAAAATCCCATTCACTCATAGCACTTACAACCTCTCTTAAAGAAGGCAAATATCCTCCTGGAAAAATATATTTATCTATCCAAGCATTTGTTTTTCCTTCAAACATGGCTAAAATAGAATGTAAAAGCATAGAACCTCCAGGTTTTAAAACTTGTTTTACTTTCATAAAATAAAGTCCTAAATTCTCTTTGCCTACATGTTCAAACATACCCACAGAAACAACTTTATCAAAATAATTTTCAAATTCTAAATCTTGATAATTTTGAAGTCTTATTTCTATTTTATCTTCAAGATCAAGTTCTTTTACTCTTTCCTTGGCTTTTTTACACTGCTCCTCTGAAATAGTAATTCCAACAACTCTAACTCCATACTTTTGAGCCGCCATAATAGAAAGCCAACCCCAGCCACAACCTATATCTAAAAGCTTTTCTCCTTCTTTTAAATCAAGTTTTTTAAGAGTATGTTCTATTTTGTTAATTTGAGCTTCATAAAGAGTATTATTAGGCTCTTTAAAATAAGCGCAAGAATAGCTCATAGTATCATCAAGCCAAAGCTTATAAAAATCATTACCTATATCATAATGACTTTTAATATTTTTACTTTCCTGTTTTTGGGCTATTTTACTCAAGATATCCTCTGTATTTTTTAAAAAACGCTTATTTGAAAAATAATACAAAACTTTAGCTATTTCATCATAATCACCTTCTATTTCTAGTTTAGACTCCATATAATGTTTTGCAAAAACTAAACTCGTATCACTAAATAATTTTAAAAAAGGTATTTTTTCTTTGAAAATTAAAGAAAATTTAGCAGACTGATTACCCACATGAAATTCTTCTTGATCCCAAAATACAATTCTAAAATTTCCATAATTCCATTTTGAAAGAATAAATTTAATCATTTGTTTTTCAAGCATGACATACTCCAATTAATAAGAATTATTATTTGATAGTATCTCTTAATTAGGTTTAAAAATTAATAAAAATGAAGAAAAAATAAGATTTTTGCCATTATCATTAAATAATGGCAAAAAATGTAATATTAATGTAATTTAGACCAAACAGAGCGCTTCCAACCTATAGCAAAAATACTTAAAATTACAAAGAATATCATTACATAAATTCCTGTAGTTTTTCTTTCTTCTTTCTTGCTATCACCTACTTGATCAATATAAGATACAACCTTAGCCTGTGCAGCTTCTGTTAAACCTACTCTTGGCATAGCGGTTCCTGGAAGAAGTTTTTGAGTGTTATTAATAAAATCATGTAAATATTGCTCACCACGAGATCTTATCATCATAGAAAGATCAGGCGGAACAGAACCTAAATAAGTTTTTAAATCATTTTGATTTGATGGAGTAAAAAAGCTATCGTATTTCATATCATGACAACGTCCGCAAGCCTCAATAAAAGTTGCTTTATCTTTAGCAAATTTTATATCTTTTTCCATTAAAGCCACTTTTTGAGCACTATTTTCCATTTTAGCATATTTTGCCTCAACATCTTTCTTAATAGTAGCATCTTCATTGGCTTCAAATTTAACACTCACATCTTTAAGATAAGCAATTACATTGGCTATATTTGCATTTGTAGCTTCTTCACTTTCTCCTGAATTATCTTTATTGTAAGCTGTCATAATAAAAGCATCACCAAATTTATGATCTACTTTTAAAGCAAGCGCAGGATGCATAATCAAAGCTGCTAAAAATTTTTCATCAAAAATAGCACCAGCTGCACTAAGATCAGGTGGTATTACTCCCATAGAAGAATCAGTAATATTAGCTGTTATTCCATCTTCTTTTAGACCATGACATGCAAAACAGTTATTTTCAAAAAATTCTTTACCTTTTTTTGCATCACCCTTAGCAAAATCGATCTTTGCAACATCTGCCCAAAGTGTTTCAACTTTACTTAATTCTTCTTTTGCTTTTTCAAGTTCTTTGTTTGCACTCTCTATTCTTTTAGCATCTCCTGAAGCTTGTGCATCTTTTAGAGCTAATTCTTTAGCTTCAACTATACCTTTTGCAAAAGTAGTATCTTCAACAGCAAAATCAAAATTTGCAGGAGCAACATGAGGTTTCATCACTGAATGAGCATAAGGCTCTACCCCCCAATATACAAGCGCAGTAAAAACTACTACAACTAAAAATATTTTTATTTCTCTCATTGTTTAGCTCCTTTTCTCTCCATAATAGTAATAACCGGTAAAACTACAATAAGTAAAAGTAAAAATACTATAGAAGCGTAAAATCCTACCCAAGCATTTACACCTGTTGGAGGTAATTTTCCATAAACTGTTAAAACAATTAAATCAATAAGCAATATCCAAAACCAAATGAAAAATAAAGGTCTTTCATGAGCTGGTTTTACAACATCACTTCTATCAAGCCAAGGAAGCAAGAAGAAAATCACTTGAGCAATACCAAATGCAGCCAAACCTATATCAAAAGCTTTAATACCTGCAATATCAAAGAAAAATCCTCTTAAAACTTCATAACTCCATAAGAAATACCACTCAGGATAAATATGAGCTGGTGTTTTAAGCGCATTAGCCGGATCAAAATTAATTGGATCCATTGCAAATTCAAATTTAAAACAGACTAAATAAAAGAAGAAAATCATAAAAAAGCTTATATACATAAAATCTTTTGATAAAAATCCTGGCCAAAAAGGAATCACTTTAGAACCCTTTGTGTCACCTGCCATGTACTTTTCAGCCTCTAAGTCAAAGTCAAGTTCTTCAGAAATTTCATTATTAACATGAGGAATTCTTAAAGAATAGAAGTGAAATGCTATAATAGCAATGATAACTATAGGAAGCAAGCACACATGAAGCATAAAAAATCTTGTTAAAGTTGGATCAGAAACCGCATAATCTCCACGAATCCAAATCACAAGTTCAGGGCCAATAAATGGTATCCCTCCAAAAAGATTAGTGATTACTTGAGCTGCCCAATAACTCATTTGTCCCCAAGGAAGCATATAGCCACTAAAAGCTTCAGCAGAAAATACAACAAACAAAAGCATACCGCTAACCCAAATCATTTCACGACCTTTCTTATAAGAACCGTAATAAATTCCTGTTAACATATGTATGTATATAATCAAAAATACAACAGAAGCGGCAACACCATGCATGTGACGCCAAAGCCATCCATAATCCACCTCTTGCATAATAGTCTTATTCACACTATCAAAAGCAAGTGCAGTATCTGGTTTATAATACATTACAAGTAAAAGTCCTGTAACAAAAAGCACTGCAAAAAGAGTGGTTAAAATAACCCCCATTGCCCAAAGAAAGTTAATTTGCTTTGGTATCCAATACTTTACCATTAAAACATCAAGTAGTTTATGCACTGCAAGTCTTTGATCAAGCCAATCTACAAGACCATTAGCTTTTCTAATTTGTGCCATCTTAAGCCTCCGCTATCATTTTTTTATATTCAGGACCCTCTTCGCCTAAAACAAGTTTGGTTCCATCGATCTTAAAAGGAGGAATTTCAAGAGGCTTTGGAGGAGGTCCAAAGACATTTTTTCCACTTGTGTCAAATTCTCCACCATGACAGGCACATTTAAACAATTGCTCGCTTGGTTGGTAAGCAGGTATACAACCCAAATGCGTACAAAGTCCTATAACCACAGTATAAGCTGCGTTATCTACCACAACATCACGTTTTTCATCTTTTGGCATACTCGCATCTTTTTTTAATATAAAAATAGGCTTTTTACGCCATTCTATAGTTCTAAGCTCTCCATCTTGCATTCCTGATAAATCTACTGTAGTAAAACCTGCAGCTTTGACACTTGGAAGTGGATCCCAAGTTTTTTTCATCGCAACAAGCGAGAAAACACCGCCTACAGCAGCTACGCTTCCAAATGCAAAGCCCATAAAGCTTCGTCTACTCTCAGATGTAGCCATAACTTGTCCTTTCGATTTTATTTTTTAACCAAGTTAAAAGTTTATCGAAATTAAAATAAATTTTTTCTTTGTTTAACAAATTTTGATATTTAGACAATAAGAGCAAAAAGAGAAAAAACAAGCACAGGTAAAGTTATCAAAAAGCCAAATTTAGAATATTGCCAAAAAGAAATATTAATGCCTTTTCTAGCCAAAACTCCAAGCCAAAGCAAAGTTGCCAAAGAACCTATTGGCGTAAGTTTTGGGCCTATGTTTACCCCCAAAAGATGCGCATAAATCATCAAGGAATCAAAAGAAAAACTTTCAAAATATTCTTTTAATGCCAAATCGCCGATTAAAACCATAGGCAAATTATTAAACACAGAAGATCCAAAAGCCGAAATCAAAGCCACACCAAAAATTCCACTCTTATCTTGCATCAAAAAAGCATAGCTTTTAACCAAAATTTCGCTCACGCCTATTTTATGTAAAGCAAAAACCACCATATAAAGCCCAAAACTAAAAAGCAAAACTCCATAAGGTGCTTCAAAAAGAATTTTAACACTTTTTTTACCTTGAATTTTTAAAACAATAAGCCAAAAAATTCCCGCCCAAAGCAAAGCAAAAAAACTTATTTTAATATCAAAAATTTCACCTATAAAAAAACTGATCACAAAAAGAAGTAAAAATACTATGCAAAGAAAAAACAATTTCAATGAAATTTGCTCTTTTTTGACTAATTTAAATTCAAGCCTTTTAGGCAAAACTCTCCCATAAAGCATAAAAACCATAACTATAGTAGAAAGCAAAACAAAAAAATTTGGCAAAAACATATTTTTAGCAAATTCTAAAAATTCTATCTTAAAATAATTTGCTGTAATAATATTGGTTAAATTTGAAATAACCAAAGCGTTTGAACTTGCATCACATAAAAAAGAAAGACTAAGCAAAAAAGAACTTAAAATAAAAACATGATTTTTACAATCTTTAAGAGTTGAAAATAAAGCTATAATAATAGGTGTAATGATTAAAATCGCTCCATCGTTAGCAAAAAATGCAGAAAGAAAAAAGACAAAAATCAACAAAAATAACATCAATTTTTTTGTGCTAATATAAATTTTTTCTTGATTTTTCTCTCTAGAAAAATGCAAAATTTTACTCGCAATAAAATCAAAAAATCCCAAAGCTTCCAAGCTAAAAGAAAGGATAATCAACCCAACCAAAGTTAAAGAACTATCCCAAACCAAAGAAAAAACAAAATAAGCGTCTGTAAAATCTACCAATTGAAAAATAAAAACAAAAAAAGCTCCCAAGCTAGAAAATACCCAAATAGGTAAATTCCATGGACGCCAAAAAAGTAAAATTAAAGTAGATAAAAAAATAAAAAAAGCAAGCATTTAAGCTTTTTTCTTTTGCATTTTGATATAAATTTGCAAAATATCCAACGCCGCAGGAGTGATTCCACTGATTTGACTTGCAGCAAAAATAGTTGGAGGTTTATGATGATTAAGCTTTTCTACAACTTCATTACTCAAACCGCTTACACTTTTAAAATCAAAATTTTCAGGAATTTTAAGCTCGCTAAGATTTTTCATTTTTTCTACTTGAGCTTTTTGCATACTAATGTAATGATAATACTTTGCCTCATTTAAAATCTCTCTTAAGGAGTAATGATCCATAGTTTCAAACATAGGATCAAGTTTTTTTAATTTTTCTATATCAAAACTTGCTCTTGCGACAATTTTTTGAAGATTGACTATAGAAGAAATTTTATCTTCTCCTAAACTCTCTAAAAAAGCATTATTTTGGTTATTAGGTGTGAATTCTTTAGAAAGTAAAAATTCAAGTCCTTTTTGAAGATTGTTTGCGATATTTTGTATATAAGTAAAATCTTGCTCACTTAAAAGCCCTAAATCATAGCCATATTTTCCGAGTCTAAGTATAGCATTTTCTTCCCTTAAAAGCAGTCTAAATTCCGCTCTTGAAGTAAACATTCTATAAGGTTCTTTTGTACCTTTTACTACCAAATCATCAATTAAAACTCCTATATAAGCTTCATCACGCCTTAAAATCAAAGGCTCTTTCATATCTATGCTTAAACTTGCATTGATTCCTGCCATAAAGCCTTGTGCTGCAGCCTCTTCATAACCTGTAGTTCCATTAATCTGTCCTGCACAATAAAGATTTTTAATCTTTTTAAGTTCTAAAGTATGCTTAAGTTCAGTTGGCTCTATATAGTCATATTCTATAGCATAACCAAAACGGGTTATTTTAGCATTTTCAAAACCCTTTATAGAACGCAGCATTTGAATTTGCACTTCATAGGGCAAAGAAGTAGAAAAACCATTGATATAATACTCCGTTGCATCGATAGTTTGAGGCTCTATAAAAAGATGATGACTTTCTTTGTCGCTAAAACGATTGATCTTATCTTCTATAGAAGGACAATACCTTGGCCCCACGCCTTCAATCTGTCCTGTAAAAAGTGGGGCACGATAAAAATTATTCTTAATAACCTCATGTGTAGTTGTATTAGTGCGTGCGATATAACAAGGAAGTTGAGTAGGATTAAAATTTCTTGAACGAAAACTAAAAGCTTTAGGATTTACATCGCCATCTTGGATTTCAAGTGCGCTAAAATCAATACTTTTTGCATCTACTCTTGGGCAAGTTCCTGTTTTTAAACGCCCCATTTTTAAACCCAAAGTTTGTAGATAATTGCCTAAATTTACCGAAGCAAGCTCCCCTACCCTTCCTGCTTGAAGTTTATTTTCGCCTATATGAATGAGTCCATTTAAAAAAGTCCCTGTTGTAAGTATCACTTTTTTGGCAAAATATGTATTTTCTAAATTTGTTTTTACGCCTTTAACCTCATCATTTTCTACGATTAAAGCATTCGCTTGTTCTTGAGAAATTTCTAAATTTGGAAGTTTTAAAAGTTTATTACGTGCAATGATACGGTATTTATCCATATCAATTTGCGCCCTACTTCCTTGAACGGCTACACCCTTACTTTCATTTAAAATGCGAAATTGTATTCCCGCTTCATCAGTGATTTCACCCATAAGACCACCCATGGCATCAAGTTCTTTTACCAAATGCCCTTTAGCAAGCCCACCTATAGCTGGATTACAGCTTGCTGCTCCTATTTGCTCAATCAATGTAGTTAAAAGTAAGGTTTTTTTACCCATTCTAGCAGCAGCAGCACTTGCTTCAACACCCGCATGTCCACCACCTATAACAATGACATCAAACATATTTTGCCTTGAAAAATGTGAATTTTTAAAAGAAAGATTATATAATATTTAGACTTAAAACAAACTCGTTTTAAGTCTAACAAAAATTTATTTAGCTTCTTGGAGAGAGAAAATTAACTCATTATAAGTTTTATCTGCATCTTTGCAGAAATTTTTAAGCATCTCAACACCTTTATTTAAACCTTGTTGCTGTTCTACTCTTAAAAGATCACTATAAAGGCTTTCTATTGTAGAAATAGCGCTTTTATTTGGCATACGACGAACGGAATAATAGCCTATGATATTATTATTAATGTCTATTGATGGAGTTACATTTGCAAAAACCCAGTAGTAATTGTTATCTTTAGTTTTGTTTTTTACGTAAGCAAAAATTTCCTTACCCTCTCTCATATAATCCCATAAATATTTAAAAACAGTTTTTGGCATCTCTTCATGTCTTACTATATTATGAGGTTTATTTAAAACTTCACCCATGGTATAACCTGCATACTTTAAAAAATCATCATTTGCATAAACTATTTTACCTTTTAAATCTGTTTTAGAAGTAATTAAACTATCTTCTTGTAAAAAAATTTCTCTTGACATTTTCCCACCCTCTTAATTTATATTTTTAATTTTGCTAAGATTTCAGCACTTCTTTGCTCTAGTGATTTAATATCATTTACAATCGCATCATAAGCTTTTTGATCGATATAATCTTGACTTGATTCTTCTATTGCTTTTTTAGCATTATCTTTTATAAATTCTTTAGCTAAATTTAACTCAGTTTCAGAACTAAGTTCATTAATAACACCTTGAGCTCTCTCATCTTGACAAAGATTAGAAATTGGATCTACACTTTCAAGATTGAAATTTTGAGCCCCATTTAAATTTAAATATATATTTGATTTATAAAGAATATGATCGATTTTAACCACAGACAAAATCAATCTCTTTGCAAAGGATCCAAAATTAACACCAAGAGCACTACTATTTTCTTCTAGACGTTTAAAAGCTTGAGAAAATTTATTAATTCTTTCTTCAGATTCGCTAACAATGTTAAAAACTTGATCGCTGCCACTTTGGATATTTACAAAATCCTGTTGCATAGTCTGAATTGCAATGGAAATTTCGCTTGTAGATCTTTGAGTTCTTTCTGCTAACTTTCTAACTTCATCAGCCACAACCGCAAAGCCCCTACCATGTTCTCCTGCACGTGCAGCTTCAATAGCAGCATTTAAAGCTAGAAGATTAGTTTGATCAGCTATATCGCGTATTACTTCAACCACTGAAGTAATATTTTGGGAATTAGCTACAAAAGTTTGTACTGTTTCCTTGCTCGAATTTACAACATCCATTAAAGAACCCATAGCACTTTGCAAAGAATCCACCTCTGAGCCATTTTCTGTAGCTGTATGAGTAATAGCATCAACTGTATCATATACATTTTTCATCATGCTAATATCTTGATTTAATGAGCTAGAAATTTGAGACATATCTTTATTTTGATTTCCAAGGCTTAAATCCATTAAAGTTCTTGATAAAGCATTTTTAAAAGTGGATCTTGCTGTCACTTCTATATTTGCTAAAGCTTTATTTATAAATTCGATATTATGAGCAAAAATTCCTTTTAAACCTTCAGGCAAAGCTTTGCGATAAAATTCACCTTTTTGAGAACAAGAAATAGAAGTATTAATTTCCCTTAAGTAGGCTTCTAGTCCATCAATAGTATTGTTAAGATTATCTGCTATTTCGGCTAATTTTTTGCTTTTTGTTTTTACATATATCATTCTATTGTCAAAATTTCCTTCTTTTAACTCTCTACAAAGAACCAAAAGTTTATCTATCATCATTTGCTCATCTTTGTGTTGTCTAAGCAAATAAATCATTAAAACAGCGATTAAAATAAAAATTATCGCTCCAATATAAATATGAATAAAAATGGCACCCAAAACACCGATAATACTTAGAAAAATAGTTAATAATAATCCATTTTTCACCATAAATTTACCCCTTTTACTAAAAATTTTTTGAAGTCATAAATTAAAATAATACTTTAATAATATATTACTTTAATTTTTAGGGGAAGATTATATAATAAAAAAGATTAAATATATCTTATTTAGTTATCTTCTTGTAAGTTAAAAACAAGTTCATTATAAGTCATTTTATAAGAACTTACAATATCCATTAAAGCTGAAACTCCAGCATTAATGCCTGATTTTTGCTCTTTTTCAAGTAAAATTTTATAAACTTCTTCAATTATAGGAAGAGATTTTCTATTAGGCGCACGACGAACAGAATAGTAGTTGATGATATTTCCATTGGCATCAAATGAAGCACTTACATTTGCAAACACCCAGTAAAAACTACCATCCTTGGCTTTATTTTTTACAAATGCAAAAATTTCTTCTCCTTTTTGAATATAATCCCAAAGACATTTAAATACAGTACGTGGCATATCTTCATGTCTTACTATATTATGAGATTTATACAAAAGCTCATCGACTTTATAACCTGCGTATTTTAAAAAGTCATTATTGGCATAAATGATATTCCCCTTAAGATCTGTTTTAGAAGTAATTAAAGCATTTTCAGACAAAACTATTTCTTTCATAATTAAAACATCCCAATAAAACAAATAAATCAAAAATAGAATTATTACTAACAATAAACAATAAAAAGTATACTAAATTATAAAATTTTCAAAAAATATTTTAAATTTTATAATGCAAATAATGAGAAATTTTGTAACATTTATATAAAAAATTATCATATCATGTAAAAGAAAGTATTTCTAGATTTGTTTTTTTGTTAAAATTTACAATACGCATTGTTAAAATTATATTTCACAAAAGATCAAAAGGAGTGAATAAACTTGGAAACTTTAAGTCAAACTTTAGCTGAAAGAAAACCGCCTTTATATAAACGTATTATAAAAAGTCTTGGATTTTGGGTGATTATAGGCATTATTACAGGTATTATACTTGGTTATACAGATAAAGAATTAGCCATTGCTAGCAAACCAGGAGTTGATTATTTTATAGGTGCTTTAAAGGTTCTTATAGGTCCTATTATTTTTGTTACTTTGGTTTTGGGCATCATTAGTCTTGAAAGTTTAAAAAAAGTAGGTAGTATTGGCGCTAAAGCGGTTATCTACTTTGAAGTTGTAAGTACTTTAGCACTTGCTATAGGTATTTTTATGGCAAATGTTATGCAACCAGGCCATGGAATGAATCTTGATCCAAGTCAACTTGATACAAAAAGCGTTCAAAAATATATTTCTCAAACCACAGAAGTAAGCGCGAGCTCTGAGATCATGCATATTTTAAAAGATGCTATGCCTACTGATATTATCACGCCTTTTACAGAAGGAAAAACCATACAAGTTTTAGTCATTGCTATAATTACTGCTTTGATTATTTCTTTAATGAGAATAGAAGATAAACAGGCAATTCAAAGAGTTTTTGAAGTGGTACAAAATTTTGTTTTTAAAATTCTACAAATCATTATGTATTTTAGTCCTATTGCCGCCTTTTCAGCAATGGCTGTACTCATAGCTCAATACGGAATTGGCTCTTTGATCAACTTAGCATATTTACTTTTAGTAATGCTGATTTCATGTCTTGTTTTTATATTTGGAATCTTAGGCCTGATTTGTTATTTTGCAAAAGTAAATATCTTCAAATTTATGAGATTTATCTCAAGAGAAGTATTGATCGTTTTTGCAACCAGTTCAAGCGAGTCTGCGCTTGCTCCTTTAATGAGAAAACTAGAAAAAGCAGGACTTTCTAAAGCAACAGTCGGACTTGTTTTACCAACGGGATATAGTTTTAATCTTGATTGTACAAATATTTATCTAGCTATGAGCTTAATCTTTCTAGCACAAGCTTTCAATGTAAATTTAAGTTTAGCACACGAAATCAGTATTTTAATAGTATTAATGATAGCCTCAAAAGGTGCAGTAGGTGTAACTGGATCAGGTTTTATAGTGCTTGGAAGTACGCTTGCGGCTCTAGGAAATATGGAAATTTCAGAAGCAAATGCAACCTTAGCGCAAGTTCTACCAGTAGCTGCCATAGGTGTTCTTTTAGGTGTTGATAAATTTATGTCTGAAATGAGGGCTGTTGGAAATCTTTGTGGAAATTCAGTAGCAGCTTTAATCGTTGCTATCTGGGATAAACAAATTGATCGGGAAAAATTCAACTATGCTATGGATAATCCAGAAAAATTCCATAATGCTGGAATGAACTAATGGGTTCTTTGGAGGAAATCATATCGATTAACCTCCTCTAAAGTATTATCTTTTTTCCTAAATTGTTTTAAAAAACTTTCATTGAAATTAAAACTAAATCCAACTTGAACAACGGTATCATCAACAGTCTCTCTTGCGCTATAATCACGACGCAATAAATTTAAACTAAATACACTATAAGGAGAGTAAGATACTTGATAATTAGTTTTATCATTATCCTTGCTTATATCAAAAGCAAAAGCGGTGTAAGTTGGAATTACAAAACTCATTCCAAGCTGTAAATTTTTTTCTGCTTCATTGGGTATGTAATAATTACTATAAGCCTTTATAAATTTACTATAACCAAACTCTGCACCAAAGCTTTTAGTATCTTTTTGTTCCTTTTGTTTGTCAATAAAACCATTAACTCCAAATAAAAAATCATCTTTTTCATAACGATTGATTAAGCCCCCTGAGTAATTATAATTATCTTGAGCCACAAAAAGTTCTTTTTGAAAAAGCAAAGAATTATTCTCTCCCTCATAAAGAGAACTTAAATTTTTAACCTGCGCGTTTTCGTTTTGAAAATCTAAATTCCCATCTGTTTTATCTATACCATTATTATTTTCTAAAGTTTTTGAAAGCAAGCTATCAAAAGTGCTTTTAAAATCCACATTCTCTTCTTGAATTTTTGGAGCTTCTTTGGTATTTTTATAATCAAAGTGCTCCCAAGAATTTTGATTATTATTTTTTGCTAAAGCCTCTGTAAGTTCATCGGCATTGAGTAAAGAAAACAATGCTATTATATAAAAAATACCCCTCATTATTCTTATATTCCTTATTATTTCTTGTTTGAGTATTTATTATAAAAAAATAATATAAATAAAAATTCCACAAAGACTAAAAATTAAAATTAGCAAATTTAAAGTAAATAAGTGTATAATTAAAATAAAAAAGGGTTATTAATGCAAAAAGACAACCTCATAGCTTTTGTTATTTTTATTATCAGTGCTATCGCATTTGTTATTTGGGGATTTGGTTATATTTCGCAACATCAACTCATTCTTTTTATTCTTGCTTCTATATTTGGCATTTTTATGGCATTTAATATAGGTGGAAATGATGTAGCCAATTCTTTTGGAACAAGCGTTGGTGCAAAAACAGTAACCATTAAACAAGCTTTAATTATAGCAGCTGTTTTTGAGCTAAGCGGAGCAATCTTCGCAGGCGCAGAAGTTACTAAGACCATACGCAGCGGTATTGTTATTTTTCCAAATTCTTTAGATCCTATGCTTTTTGTTATCATTATGCTTGCTGCACTTTTAAGCTCTGGGGTTTGGATTTTTATTGCAACCAAGAAAGGCTTACCTGTATCAACCACACACAGTATAGTTGGTGGGATTGTAGGTGCTAGCATTATGATGGGGCTTTTAAAATTTGATGGGATCCAAACACTCTCTATGGTTAAATGGAGTGAAATTTTAAGAATAGCTATTTCTTGGGTAGCTTCTCCTCTTTTAGGGGGTATTGTAGCTTATATTATTTATTCATATATTGATAAGAAAATTTTAAAACCATCAGAAAAACTAAATGACGATTTGAAAAATATCAAAAAAGAAAGAAAAAAATTCAAAGAAAAATATTTTTTAAATTTAAAAACAAAATCCCAAGAAGAACAAATTAAAGAACTTTCCGCTATAGCTTTGGATGAAGAAGAACAAGAAAATAATTTCTATAGAAATAAAATGAAGGAATTTAAGGATCAAGAAAAAGATATAGATATTTACTCTATTTTAAAAACTCATATGCCAATCATTGCTTGTATTGCTGCTGCTATCATTTCGGCAATGTTTTTATTTAAAGGTTTAAATAATGTTAGCACTTTGGATATTTTACAAAACTTTTGGATTATCGGAATTATAGGAACTATAAGTTATGTTGTAACATTTGCTATAGTCAAAATCGTTAAAAAAACAGAACTTAATAAAACTACTGATAGAATTTTCTCATGGTTTCAAATATTTACAGCTTCTAGTTTTGCATTTTCACACGGAGCCAATGATATAGCCAATGCTATAGGTCCTTTTGCAGCGATTTTAGATGTCTTAAAAAACGGCACAATTAACGCGACTTCTCCTGTACCTTTTGCTGCTTTAGCTATGTTTGGAGTTGCTCTAGTTGTAGGACTTTGGTTTTTAGGTAAAGAAGTGATTACCACAGTGGGTTCAAAACTTGCAACCATACGCCCTACTACTGGATTTTCTGCAGAACTTGGTGCAAGCATAGTTATACTCTTAGCTACACAATTTGGAATTCCTGTTAGCTCCACCCATATACTCATAGGTGCTATCTTGGGTATAGGAGTGTATAATAAAAATGCAAATTGGATTATGATGAAGCCTATAGGATTGGCTTGGATTATCACTTTACCAGCCGCTGGTATTATGGCAGCACTTGTATTTTTAGGATTTAAACTATCTTTAGGAATTTAAGTAAAGCTTATTTTTCTAAAATATTTTTTCCTTTAATTATATGCATTTTAATCTTTCCAAAAAGTTTATCCTCAGAATAAAGAGAACTTTTTGGAGCAAAAATTTCTTCATTCTCATCAAAAAGAACTAGATTAGCTTCTTTTCCGACTTCTATAACTCCACTATTCAAACCTAAAAATTTACTAGGATTTTTACTTGTAAATCGACAAAGCTCTTGCCAATTTAAAAATCCTTCTTTGATTAAAAAAGTATAACAAAGACTTATAAATTCGCATACGCTATGAATTCCAAAAGCCGCTTCATCAAAAGCTAAATCTTTTAAAGAAATTGATTTTGCACTATGTAGGGAAGTTAAAAAGCTAATCTTTCCTTCTTTTAAAGCCTCTCTTAAAGCCAAAACATCTTCTTTGCTTCTTAAAGGTGGCATAAGTTTCGCAGCAGTATTAAAATCTTCACAAGCACTATCATCTTTGATAAGATGATGAATGCTTACAAGTTTTAAATCCTTTTCATCTAATAATACTAAAGAATCTTTCAAACTTAAAAGATCAAAAATAACTTTATTTTTATAAAATTTAGCCAATTCTTTCATTTTAGCTATCTGGCTAGTTTCAGCGATTTTACTCATGCCTATAAGCCCTAGCTCAAAACTCATTTCACAATCATTCATCACTCCATTATCATCAAAATCCTTATCATAACAACGCACAAAAATTGGAGAGTCTTTCATAAAAGCATATTGTGAACTTACTTTTAAAGTATTTGCATCTAAAGAGCTGTCAAGTTCTAGAGCACAAGCACCTTTATTTAAAAGAGTGGCTAAATTTTTAAGCTTGCCGTTTGTATCCTTAACCCGCACACTTGAAAAAATTTGCATCTTTCTTTGAGCTAAATTTTGTAAAAATAAAGCAAAACTTTCTTCATCAAAATCCATGCAATCACGCAAAACTATACTAGAAATTCCTCCTTTTAGACACTCATTTTCCAAAAGCTCTAAATTAGCTAAAGAAAATTTATCGTTTTTTAAACTCACACACAAATCCACAAAAGATGGAAGTAAAGTCATACCTTTAGCATCTAAAATTTCTTCGCCTTTTAAATTAGAACCAATATTGGTAATTTTTCCTTCTTTAATCTCTATATCTTGTAAAGAATTTCCATAAATTTTTGCATTTTTAATTATCATGATTTTTCCTTAATCATTTTGCTTTAATAAATTCTGCGTTGCTTCTTGCACGCTTTTACCCTTAAAAATTGCCACTACTTCATTTACAATAGGTGTATAAATTCCTTTCATTTTTGCTAATTTTTCTATGGCATAAGCAGTTTTTACACCTTCTGCTACTTCATTAAGTTCGGCTAAAATACTATCTAACTTTTGATTTTGCGCCAGTTTTAAACCCACTCTATAATTTCTTGATAAAACACTAGTTGCAGTTAAAAACAAATCCCCTGCTCCACTTAACCCTAAAAAAGTTTCTTCTTTAGCGCCAAAAAATTTACCAAAACGGTGCATTTCTATAAGTCCTCTTGAAATCAATGCTGCTCTTGCATTATTGCCAAGTTTTAACCCATCACTAATCCCACTTGCAATCGCCAAAACATTCTTATAAGCACCACAAATTTCAGCACCACGCACATCATTATCAATATAAGTTTTAATAAAATCAGGGAAAAAACTTGCAAATTTTTTACAAAGCCCTTGATTTATCCCACTAATCATCAAAGCAGTAGGAAGTTTTTGCATTACTTCAGCAGCAAAAGAAGGACCACTTAAAACACAAAAATTTTCTTTTGGTACAAAATCTAAAAAAATTTCATCTAAAAATTGACAACTTTGATCTTCTATGCCTTTTGAAGCAATTAAAATTTTTTGTCCCTTGTTGATAAAATTTTCTTTAAGCCAAGCACGCATTCCTTGAGAACTTAAAGCAAAAATAAGATATTCACATTCTAAAGCTTCTTTTATACTAACAAAATCTTCTAAATCACGCTGATGCAAAGAACTGATAAAGCAATTGTGATTTTCTTTTAAGGCTAGATGTAAAGCACTGCCCCATTTTCCCGCACCAATAACCGCTATACGCATCAACCAAGCTTTGCTTTTAAAATTTCATTTACTTTTGCAGGATTAAAAGCTCCTTTGCCTTCTTTCATTACTTGACCCACAAAAAATCCAAAAAGCTTCTCTTTACCACTTTTATACTCTGCAACCTTATCAGCATTTGCATTTAAAATTTGTTCAATCACCGCTTCTATGGCTGAGTCATCACTTACTTGCTTAAGTCCTAGCTTTTCTATAGCTTCATCAATTTCCATGCTAGTATTTTCAAACACAAAAGCTAAGACATCTTTAGCCGCTTTTGCACTGATAGTGCCATCTTCTATGCGTTTAATTAAAACTCCAAGCTTTTGAGCATCTACGGGAGAATTTTCTATAGTCAATTCTCCTTTTAAAAGTCCCATAAGTTCAGTATTTAACCAATTTACACAAAGCTTAGGATTTAAATTTTGAGAAATAAGACTTTCAAAAAAACGACTCATTTCTAAAGAACTGATTAAAACCTCAGCATCACTTTCTTTTATACCAAGCTCGTCTATAAAGCGTGCTTTCTTCTCATCAGGAAGTTCAGGGATTTTAATATCCAAAAACTCATCTTTTAATAAAACAGGCAATAAATCAGGATCTGGAAAATAGCGATATTCTGCCGCTTCTTCTTTACCACGCATACTTCTTGTAACTAAATTTGTTGTATCAAAAAGTCTGGTTTCTTGAACTACTTCTTGTTCGTAAGTTCCATCTTCCCAAGCCTCACTTTGTCTTTTTACCTCATATTCTATAGCTTTTTGGATAAAACGAAAAGAATTAAGATTTTTAATCTCTACCCTAGTATAAAGTTTTGTATCACCCTTAGGTCTTATACTAACATTTGCATCGCATCTAAAACTTCCTTCTTGCATATTTGCATCTGAAATGTCTAAAAAGCGTATGATAGAATGAAGCTTTTTAAGATAAGCTACTGCCTCATCGCTACTTCTAAGCTCAGGTTCGCTGACAATCTCAAGCAAAGGAGTTCCTGCGCGATTTAAGTCCACTTTAGAAAAATTATTTTCGTGGATATTTTTACCTGCATCTTCTTCTAAGTGTGCTCTTGTAATACCTATGCGTTTATTTTCACCCTTTACATTGATAAAAAGCTCACCCTTTTCTACTATAGGGATATCAAATTGTGAAATTTGATAAGCCTTAGGTAAATCTGGATAAAAATAATTCTTACGATTAAAAACACTTTTTTTATTAATTGTTGCATTGACAGCTTTTCCAAAAGCTATAGCTTTTTTTACAACCTCTTCATTTAAAACAGGCAAAGCTCCTGGTAAGGCCAAACAAGTGGGACAAACATTGGTATTTGGAGCTTCTCCAAAAGAAGTTGCACATGAACAAAAGATTTTTGTTTTAGTATTTAATTGAGTATGAACTTCAAGACCTATAACTACTTCAAACATAAAATTTCCTTGAATTTTTAAATGCTTTATTTTATCTTTTTTTCTTTTAGAAAAGGCTTTAAATATTAGACTTTGATTTGTATTTGTTTAATTTTAAAATTATGAAATTATAAAACAACTATTTTTTCTGATTTTTAAGTTCATAGTTTTCTATAAACAACATAAAAACCAAAAATAAAAGCAGGCTAAAAATAAACCCCAAAACAAGATAAAAATAAGATATAAATTTAAAAAGGAGAAAAAAGGTGCACAAAAGCATTAAAGCTAAAGATGCACCTTTAAAAAATTCTAAAATATAGATCAATGACCTTCCTCAACAACAGTTGCACCCGCTAAATATACATAAGTTAAAATCATAAAAATAAAAGCTTGTAAAAATGCCATAAAAGTTAAAAGCACATAAGCAGGAAGCGGAGCTATATAAGGAACTAAAGCTAAAATTACCATCAAAAATAAATCGTCACCTTTAATATTTCCAAACAAACGGAAGGACAAAGAAACCACACGAGAAAGATGAGAGACTATCTCTATAGGAAACATCAAAGGAGCTAAAAGTTTAATAGGTCCCATGAAATGAGCAAAATACTTTACAAAACCTTGTGCCCTAATACCCTCAAAATGATAATATACAAAAACTATAATAGCCAAGGACAAAGTCAAATTTAAACTTGCAGTTGGAGCGTGAAAACCAGGTATTATACCTATAATATTACTAAAAAACACTATAATCCCCAAAGTTGCAACCAAAGGAAGATATTTTCTTGCACCTTTTTCACTTCCCATGGTATCTCTACCCATAGATAAAACTCCCTCTAAAAAAGCCTCACCTAAATTTTGCATACCGCGTGGAACAAGTTGCATAGAACGAGTAGCCATCATAGCCACTATAACAGCAATTAAAGCTACCAAACCTATGTGAAAAAAATAAGAAAAAGTATGACTTGCATCAAGCAAAGAGCTAAATAAAAATAAATCTTTCATGGTTTCCTCAAAAATTTTATTCTAAACTCGAAATTTTAGCAAAATCTTACTTATATTTTAATGAAAATTTACATCCATTCTAAAACTTGCGAAAGTTCTTTAGCAACAAAACACTTAAGCCCTATATCTTCCAAAGGCTTAGAAGGAACAATGGCATTTTTAAATTTTTGCATTTTAGCTTCTTTTAAACGCGTATCAAGGCTAAAAACCTCTCTAATTTCTCCATTTAAACTAAGCTCCCCTATAAAAATACTATCTTTGCTCAAAGGGCGATTTTTAAAACTTGAAATAATAGCTGCAACCACAGCCAAATCCGCCGCAGTTTCGCTTACTTTTACTCCGCCACTAATATTTACAAATACATCATAATGTCCTAAAGGAATTTCAAGCTTTCTTTCAAGCAAAGCCAAAAGCATATCTAAGCGATTTTTTTCATATCCCGTAGCGCTACGCTTTGGATAAGAACTTTCACACACTAAAGCTTGAACTTCTAAAACCAAAGCACGAGATCCTTCCATCACAACACCTAAAGCACTTCCTGAAATAGCCTTTCCACGAGTAAAAAAACGATTTGCCAAATCTTTTGCGCTGATCAAACCTTTAGCAGTCATCTCAAAAATACCTACTTCATTCGTTCCACCAAAACGATTTTTAAAGCCTCTTAAAAGTCTGATTTCTTTAGTGGCATCTCCTTCAAAATAAAGCACCACATCTACCATATGCTCAAGAACCCTAGGCCCTGCTATAGCACCTTCTTTAGTAATATGCCCTATGATAAAAGTACTGATATTATAAGCCTTGCTAACACGCATAAGTTCAAAAGTAATCTCACGCACCTGAGTGATGCTTCCTGCTGCTGAAGTGATTTTATTTGAATATAGAGTTTGTATAGAATCAACGATAAGAATGCTATAATCTTTTTTGTGCAATTCTTCTAAAATATTTTCAAGGCAAAGTTCAGTAAGTAAAAATAAATTCGGAGTATTAGCCTCAAGACGATCAGCTCTTAATTTAATCTGGGTTTTACTTTCTTCGCCACTGACATAAAGCACTTTTTTACCCTGTTTAGCTAAATTTGAAGCAATTTTTAACAAAAGCGTAGATTTTCCCACACCTGGACTTCCGCCTATAAGCACTAAAGAACCTTCAACAAGCCCTCCGCCTAAAACCAAATCAAGCTCATTATCATCTGTGCTGTATCTTGTAAAATGTTCTAACTCCACATCTTCAATACAAACAGCCTCACTTGTTTTCATACTAACTTGTGCAAGCTCTTTTAAAACTTTAATTTGCTCAGCTTTTAATTCTATAAAACTATCCCAAGCTCCACAATCAGGACATTTTCCAAGCCATTTGCTTTGTTGATTTCCACAAGCTTGGCATTCAAAAAGTGCTTTATTTTTTGCCATTATTCAAAAATAGGATCTAATAAAGTATCTAAGTAAGCATTTGCATTAAATTCTTGTAAATCCGTCATTTGCTCACCCACGCCTACATAAAAAATAGGAAGCTCAAGCTCTCTTGCTATACTAAAAAGTGCACCCCCTTTAGCTGTCCCATCAAGCTTTGTGATAATCACACCATCAAGTTTTACAAGCTCATTAAAAGCTTTAGCTTGTAAAATTCCAGCATTTCCCTGTGTTCCATCTAAAACTAAAATTTTTCTATGGGGTGCACCTTCTAAAGCTTTGTTTGAAATTCTCACAATTTTTTCAAGCTCATGGGCTAAATTTTTTTGATTTTGCAAACGCCCTGCTGTATCGATAATAACTCTATCAAAATCCTTTGCTTTTGCTTTAGAAATGGTATCAAAAGCAACCGCTGAAGGATCATGCCCTTGTGCAGTTAAAACTATATCTACATCCACTTTTTGTGCCCAAAGTTTTAATTGTTCAATCGCACCTGCTCTAAAAGTATCACACGCTCCTAAAATCACTTTTTGATTTTGGTTTTTATATAAATAAGCAAGTTTGGCAATACTTGTTGTTTTTCCTGCTCCATTTACTCCTAAAATAAGCTCTACAAAAGGTTTTTCTTGATTGGTTTCTTTTTTTTCATAAAGAAAATAAGAACCCATAACACGCTTTAAATCTTCTTTTTTTACTTCATTTTGAGGTGGTAAATAATAAATTATCTCTTCAACTATTTCATAACTTACATCTGCTTCAAGCAAAATTTCTTCAAGCAAATCTTTGGTTATCTTTTTATTCTCTCCTTTAACTCCAATAATATTTTCAAGAGTTTTTGTAAGTCCTTTTTTAAAAAAATTAAACATTAAAGTATAGCCTTTTGTATATCGATTTCTAGCATTTCTTCAGGAATAAGCCCTAAATACTGATTAATCAATTTAGAATGCTTGTTGTAAAGAAACATAGTAGGAATTCCATTTACCCCACCTAAAACTTTAGCTAAAAGATAGTTATTTTCACCATTGGAGACTTTATAAGATATTTTATGTTGTTCTATAAATTTTTGAATCTCCTCATTAGACTTATCCTCTAATAAAACTCCAACTATATTAAAATCATTGTTATACTTTTCTTGTAATTTATTAAGATGAGGGATTTCAGCAATGCAAGGGGTACACCAAGTGGTAAAAAATACAAACAAAGTTGCCTTATCTTCATCGTTGAAATTTAAAACGGCATTTTCTTTTTTAACTGAAATTGATCCTCCATCAATCAAATTAAGTTTAAAATTCATATCATCACTTTGATTTATACTTGTCTCGGTGCTTAAATTTACATCATTTTGCTGCTTTTCTTTATCATTGCTACAAGCAACAAACAAACAAGATATTGTCACTAGTAAAAGTATTTTTTTAATTTTCATTATTTATCAATCCTTTATTCTTCTTTATAAAAATGCTAAAATTATAACATACATAAGATAATATTTTTTTAAAGGCATATTAATGGAAAAAACAGATTTTAGAGCATTGCAAAAAATACGCCTTTTCAAACATTCAAAACTAAATTTCAAACAAGATTATAAGATATTTAAAGAATGTCTTAAAATAATAAAACTATTTAAAGCTAAAAATATTTTAATTTTTATTCCTTTGCATTATGAACCAAACTTAATAAAATTTCGCCATATTCTTAATAAAAATTACAAACTTTTTGTTCCATTTATGCAAGATAAAAGTTTAAAAATTGTAAAATTAAGATTGCCTTTTATTAAAAAAAGGTTTGGGGTTTTAGAGCCTATAGATTCTTTTTTTAAAGCAAAAATTGATTTAGCTATTGTGCCTGTAATTGGCGTCGATAAAAATTTAAAAAGAATAGGACATGGGCAAGGTTTTTATGATAGATTTTTTGAAAATTTAAATTACAAACCTCATATAATATTTGTCCAAAGTATAGATGCTTTAAGTCAAAATAATCTAACACAAAAGCATGATATTTCAGGAAAATTATACATAAACCCTTATAAAAAATATTACAAGAAAGAAAGAAAAAATGATAGAATCACTTATCGCATTTATAGCCGCTATAGTCGGACTCGGTATAGGATATTTAGTTGCAAAAAAAATCAATGATGCCAAATATGAAATTTTCGTAGAGCAAGCTAAAGCTAAAGCCAAAGCTATAGAATACGAAGCAGAGCTTATTTTAAAAGATGCAAAAAATTCAATTCTTAATGCAGAATTAGAAGTTAAAAAAAAATATGAAGAAAAAACTCACAAAATTCAAAAAGATTTTAATCAAAAATTTGATGATCTTTCTAAAAAAGAACAAAAACTTCAGCAAGAAGAAGAAAAACTAAAAGAAGATAAAGAATACCTTTGCAAGTCACAAAAACACATTCAAGACTTACAATCTGATGTTAATAAATTAAAAAATAAATATCAAGAAAAACTTGACGATGTTTTAAAAATTTTAGAACATTCTACAGGACTTACACAAAATGAAGCTAAAGCAATCATTCTTAAAAAAGTAGAAGAAAATTCTCGCGAGCAAATTGCACATATAGTAAGAAAATATGAAGAAGAAGCAAAAAATGAAGCCAAAAGAAAAGCTAATTTCATCATTGCTCAAGCTACCTCTCGTTTTGCAGGTGAATTTGCGGCTGAAAGACTTATCAATGTTATTAACATTAAAAACGATGAACTTAAAGGACGTATCATTGGTAAAGAAGGACGCAATGTTAAAACCCTAGAAATGGTTTTAGGTGTTGATATTATCATCGATGACACACCAGGTGCTATTATAGTAAGTTGCTTTAATCTTTATCGCCGTGCTATTGCTACAAAAGTTATAGAGCTTTTAGTTGAAGATGGCAGAATTCAACCCGCGCGCATAGAAGAAATTCACGAAAAAGTATGCAAAGAATTTGATAGCGCTATTCTAGAAGAAGGAGAAACCATAGTTATGGATCTAGGCTTAAATAAAATACACCCTGAAATTGTAAAACTCATAGGGAAACTCAAATACCGAGCAAGCTATGGACAAAACGCTTTAGCACATTCTTTGGAAGTGGCTCACCTTGCAGGAATCATTGCTGCTGAATGTGGTGGAGATGAGAATTTAGCGCGTCGCGCGGGAATTTTACATGATATAGGAAAAGCATTAACCCATGATTTTGAAGGATCTCATGTGGATTTAGGTGCAGAACTTTGCAAACGCTATAAAGAGCATCCTGTAGTAATCAATGCTATTTACGCACACCATGGACACGAAGAAGCTACAAGCATAGAATCAGCAGCTGTTTGTGCAGCAGACACTTTAAGTGCTGCACGACCTGGAGCTAGAAGAGAAGTGTTAGAAGCTTTCTTAAGAAGAGTCAGTGAGCTAGAAGATATCGCTAAAAGTAAAGAAGGAATTAAAAATGCCTATGCAATCAATGCCGGAAGAGAAATTCGCGTCATAGCCAATGCTCAGCTTGTTAATGATGATGAAAGTGTACTTTTGGCTAAGGAAATAGCAGCTGAAATTCAAGAAAAAATGCAATATCCTGGTGAAATTAAAGTCAATGTTATACGTGAACTTAGAGCTGTAGAATACGCTAAATAAGGTTTATTATGCAAGATATGATTGATACTTTAATAAAATATGGTTATATTGTTTTATTCTTTTATTCTTTAGGGGGTGGAATGGTTGGAATTTTAGCTGCAGGAGTTTTAAGTTCTCAAGGAAAAATGGATCTTATTTTTTGCATTGCTCTTGCTTTTATTGCTAATACCATAGGTTCAACTTTGCTTTTTATACTTGGAAAATATTATAAAAAAGATATTATGCCTTATTTTAAAAAACACCGACGCAAGCTAGCCCTTGCTATGATGAAAACAAAACAACACGGAATTATTTTACTTGTAACTCAAAAATTTATTTATGGTTTAAAAACTTTCATTCCCATAGCTGCAGGTATGGCAAAATATAATTTTATTAAATTTTTTATTATCAATACTCTAGCTAGTTTGGCATGGGCTATTGTTCTAGGTTTTGCTGCTTATACTTTTGGGTATGTTATTGAAGCAATTTTTGATAAACTGAGTTTATATCCTTATGCTGCTCCTTTATTTTTATTATTTTTAGCTGGAATAATTTGGCTTTATTTAAGTAAATTTTCCAAAAAATAATGTCTCTATGGAATTCTTTTTTTTACTCTTTTAAAGAATTTCATTATTTATTTTTATCTGTTGTTATTATTTTTATTTTTAATATCCTTTTAGAATATAATAATTTTTTAAACTTTAAAAACCAAAAACATTACTTTATAAATAACGCTCTATTAACGCACCAATATACAAAATATAATAAAAAAAATAAAAAATACTGGGTTTTAAAGCTACAAACTGAAAACTTCACTTTTTATACTACAAGTTTTAAGGATTTAAATTTAAGCAAGAATCAACTTTTAAGCCTTAGAATTATCACCCATAATATTAACTTTAAAGACTATCTGAGCAAAAGTTTTTACGCACCTTCTTATGATTTTGAAAAATTAAAAGAAAAAGAATACAATCCCATTATATCTTACTTCTTAAATCAACATACAAATGAAAAAATTAAAGAATTTTATGGTGCTTTATTTTTTGCACTGCCCATATCTTTAGAGCTTAGAAACGATGTAAATTACTACGGCATAGCACACCTTATAGCAATTAGCGGTTATCACATAGGCTTGCTTTT
Organism: Campylobacter sp. BCW_6877; assembly: GCF_001762445.1. NCBI lineage: Bacteria > Pseudomonadati > Campylobacterota > Epsilonproteobacteria > Campylobacterales > Campylobacteraceae > Campylobacter > Campylobacter sp. BCW_6877. Next base: position 253,388 of record NZ_MJWW01000059.1, read on the forward strand.
TAGTTTAATTTTCTTTATTTTAGCTCCAATTTATAGTTTTTTCCAAAAAAGATATTTTCCTTATAGAAATTTACGTTTAGATTTAAGTATTTTAATTTTTACACTACTTTTAGCTTATGCTTGTTTAATAGGATTTGTCCCTTCTTTTGTGCGCTCCTTAATTATGGCTTTTTGGGTTTTTTATCTATTGTGTAAAAATATAAAAATTATTAATTTCTTTACGCTTTTTTGTAGTATTTTATTATGCATTTCTCTTTACCCTAGACTTTTATTTAGCATTGGATTTTTATTTTCTATTTTAGGTGTTTTTTATATTTTTTTATATATGCATCATTTTGCAAATAAATTTAATAATCTTATAAATATTATTTTGCTTAATATTTGGACTTTTTTTGCTATGGTTTTACCTGTGCTTTATTTTTTTCCACTTATAAGCTACCAACAAATTTTAGGTATTATTTTGAGTGGAATTTTTGTAATATTTTATCCTTTAGTATTATTTTTGCATCTTATAAACTATGGAGATTTGCTCAATTTTATCTTAGATGAATTTTTTAAATTTAAAATTTATGGAACTAATATCCATATCCCATTTTGGATTTTTATAAGTTATCTTATTGCTTCTTTAATCTCTGTACGATTTAAATATCTAGCTTTTCTTTGTATTTTTGCGAATTTTATTCCCTTCATTATGATTGTAATTTAGAAAATAATAGAGTTTAAGCCCAAAAAGATAAATAATCCAAGAAATATAAATCCAAATAAAAAAGAATAAAATAGTAGAAAAAGATCCATAAACACTAGCGTATGTTTTATTATATACCACATAATATACAAATAAATTTTTTCCTATATACCAAATAGCACCCGCTCCAAAAGATACTAAAGCTAAACTTCTAAGAGTTCCCTTATGAACAGAACTTGAATAAGATATAAAAAATAAACCCCAAATAATTACAAAGGGTAAAATTTCAAAAAAATTAAACCCTATTTTATAATCATCTAAAGTTTGTTGGATAAAACCTGAAATATAAAAACTAAGCCCAAGCCCTAAAGGAACAAGAGTTAAAAGAGTCCAATAAGAACTAATGCTTTGCCAAAGTCCTTTAGGTTCATTTTTAGTAATACGATTGATTACAAAATCATAGCCTGAAAAAAAAGCTAAAGAAGTAAATGCCATAGCAATAAGACCTACAATACCCAAATTTACACTATTTTTTAAAAAAGTATCGATGTAAGTAGCAACAACATCTTGTTGCGTTGGTATTAAAAAAGCAAAAATTACTTGCTTTGCTTTTTCATAATAAGCTTTAAAACTAGAAATTTGCGTAAAAACAGAAAAACATACAAATAAAATAGGTATTAAAGATAATACAGTATAAAAACTAAGCGCTGCTGCATAATTTAAAATTTCCTTATCACGCAAATTTAGCAAAATAGTAAAAAAATTTTTCAACTTCTAAAGTCCCATTTTAAAAGGATTTAGTATATTATTTGGATCAAAAGCTTTTTTAATATTTCTCATTAAATTCATTTCGGCTTCAGAAAAAGCTAAATTCATAAAAGGTGCTTTAGAGAGTCCGATACCATGCTCTCCGCTTAAAGTTCCTCCAAGTTTCACTGTTAATTTAAAAATCTCTTCCACAGCTTCATAGCCTTTTTTCACTTGCTCTTGATCATTTTTATCAGGAACCATCACATTAGTATGCACATTTCCATCCCCTGTATGCCCAAAACAAGGAATTTTAAAACCATATCTTTTAGAAATCTCATCTATACCTTCAAGCAAGGCAGGTAGTTTAGAACGCGGAACTGTAATATCTTCATTAAGTTTTAAAGTTCCATACATGGCAATGCTTTGAGAACAATTTCTTCTAGCAAACCAAATATCTGCGGCTTCTTGTTCGTCTTTTGCTATTTTAAATTCACTAGCTCCAGCTTCTAAAAAATAATGTTCTAAATTTCTTAAATCCTCATCAATAGCTTCTTTAACATTACCATCCACATCAGCAATCAAAATAGCGCCAGCTTCTATAGGCAAACCTTTATTAAATTTACTCTCAACCGCTCTAATGCTAAGATTGTCTAAAAATTCCATAGATACAGGACTTACACCGCTAGCAAGACTTTTGTAAACCGCATTCATAGCACTTTTTACACTTGGAAAAATAGCAAAAGCGGTTTTTTTGAATTTAGGTAAAGGCATTAATTTTAAAGTAAGCTCACTTAAAACTGCCAAAGAACCTTCACTAGCGATTAAAATTCCTGCCAAATTATAACCTGCCACATCTTTAATAGTGCGTTTTCCTGCACGAATGATTTCTCCGCTAGGCAAAACAGCCCTTAAAGCCATCACATAATCTTTTGTAATGCCATATTTTGCAGCTCTCATTCCCCCAGCATTTTCGCTTACATTACCCCCTAAGCTAGAATACTCCATACTAGCAGGATCAGGTGGATAAAAAAGCCCGTATTTGGCTACTTCTTTTTGTAAATGTATATTAATAACCCCAGGTTGCACAACAGCCACTAAATTTTCAAGATCAATTTCCAAAATTTTATTCATATGCTTTTCAAAAGCAAGCACCACACCGCCATTAACAGCTAAAGCTCCTCCTGTAAAACCAGATCCTGAGCCTCGTGGTATGACTATGATATTATTTTCATTGCAAAATTTTAAAATTTGAGCAATATCTTCTTCATTTCTTGGAAAAAGAACCCCATCGGGTAAATAATGTTTTTTTGTCGCATCATAGCTATAAGCTCTTTTGTGAATTTCATCAAAATAAGCGTTTTCTTCTCCTAAAAATCGTTTAAAATATTGTTCAAATTCTTTTTTCATGTTTATTGCACCTTAGGAAGATTAATCAAAGCATCATAATACCTATAATAATTTCCTATTTCTTGAGAGTTAAAATCAAAAAAATTACTTTTATATCCACCTATACGAGAATAAAAAGGAACCTGAACGCTAGTTGGCTTGCTTATAGGCACTTCATAAAGCTTATTAAAATCTTGACAATCTACAACTTCTGCTTGATTTTCCAAAGCCACAACCAAAATGCCAACCGCATTATCATCACAAAATTGCCTAAAATCTGAACGCTTAGGAGAAAGAGTGGCCGTTCTAATTAATTGTGCTCCAAAAATGTCAATATGGGTAAAATATATCTGCGGAAATTCTCTAACAAGTTCATTATAAGTTTGTTCATCAGGAGCAATTACCAATCCTCTATCATAAAGAAAATTTAAAACAACCTCATCACCTACTTCAGGCAAAACATTTGGCAAAGGCAAAGCATCTTGCTTAAGAGCTGAAAAAACACTAAATTCTAATTTCGCTAAACCATCTTTTTTATCTATGACACTTGCCCTAGCTATGATACTTTGCGAATTTTTAAAGCGCTGTATTACCACACCACTTGAATAAAGCTTTATATCATCACTGTCTTTAATATAACCATAAATATCATCAACTTTTACAAGTTCACTTTTTATAGGTTTTAAATCAAATCCAACCGCAAAGAGGCTAAGGTTTAAAGCTAAAAAACACACTATAGTTTTAAACAAATTTGCTCCTTAAATAAAAATTTATAGAATTATAATCCTTTTTTGTTAAGCAATTGTAAGAAAAATAAAGTAAAATATAGCTTTTAAATTTCAAAATTCTTTTAAAAATTAAGGTTATCTCATGAAAAAATTATTACTTTTATTTATTTTTGTTGTTCAAAGTTTTGCAGCTTTAAGTGTTGAAGAGCTAACTTGGGATAATGGAGATACCTTGCTTAAATTCTTACAAAGAAATTCCATACCTATGTCGCTTTATTATGGACTTGATAGAGAAGATCAAGAACTTGCTTCTGATATAGCCTATAAAATAAAATATCAAGTTTTAAAAGATGAAAACAACAACATAGAACAAGTTTTAATTCCAATTAGTGATGATTTACAAATTCATATCTATAAAGATAAAGATGGACAATACACTCTTGCTTTTACTCCTGTATCTTATCAAAAAGAAGATAGAATTTTACATTTAACCATTAAAAGCTCTGCTTATCAAGATGTCTATGAAGAAAGCGGTAGCAGTACTTTAGCTCGTGCTATGGTTCGTGCTTTTCGAGGAAGTATAAATTTTCGCAATATCCAAAAAGGTGATGAAGTAACCCTATATTATGAACAAAAAAGACGCATGGGTAAACTTTGGGGTGATATAAATATAAAAATGGCAATGGTAGAAATCAATAAAAGCGCTAGAGAAGTCTTTTCTTATAATGATATATTCTATGATCGCGATGGCAAAGAATTAGAATCTTTTTTACTTACAAAACCTGTGAACTACACTAGAATTTCCTCTCCTTTTACAACAGCAAGATATCATCCTATATTAAAACGCTATCGCGCCCATCTTGGTATAGACTATGCTGCACCTACTGGAACTCCTGTAAAAAGTGCTGGCAAAGGAGTAGTAACCTTTATAGGCACAAAAGGTGGTTATGGAAATGTAATTCAAATCAAGCATGACTCAGGTTATATGACTTTATATGCTCATCTTAGTCGTTTTGCAAAAATTAAAAACGGACAAAAGGTAAATCAAGGACAAGTAATTGCATATGTTGGTTCAACAGGTATGAGCACAGGTCCTCATTTGCATTTTGGAGTATATTTAAATAATAAAGCCATAAATCCTGCATCTGTTGTAAAAATCGCCAAATCAGAACTTAGTGGAAAAGCGAAAGAGAATTTTAAACATATCATAGCTGGATACGAGCAGGTTGTTAAAGAAGCCCTAGCCTCGAATCAACCTAATCCTCCAAAAGAAGAAGATTTTGAAAACTATATAGAATTTTAATTACTCAACAACGCTTTATCTTTTGCATTGATTAAAGAATTTAGAAGAGTTGCAAGCTCTTCTTTTTCTTTTTCATTAATTTCACAAAAATCCGCATCAATCAATTGTTTCACCAAAGCTTCATTTAGCAAATCCCCATCGCCAAATTCTCTAGCTTTTTGAATGATTTTTAACACTCTTAAATCTTTTCTTTCGTACATTTTAATCCTTTAAATAAACCACACTCACAAAACGCTTAGTCGTTTTATCTCGACGATAAGAAAAAAAACTCTCATCATCAAAGCTACAAATTCCACAATCTTTAATATTTTCAATGCCTAAATTTTGCGCTTGAAATTTTACTAAAGCTTTTAAATCAAGTTTATCGTCTTGAACAAATTCTTTAAATTCTTTTTTAGCAAATTCTAAAATTTCTCCATCTATTTCATAATTTTTAGCACAAATTCCAGGCAGGATAAAAAGATGAAATTTATTTTTATCTAAATGTGAATTTTGCATAGCAATTTGATCAACGCATTCTTTTAGGATATTTTCAAAGCTTCCTTTTCTACCTGAATGCAAAGCTGCTATAATGCCACTTTCATGATATAAAATTAAAGGCAAACAATCCGCACTTAAAACACAAAGAGCAGTATTTTTTTCCTTACTTATAAGCCCATCACAACTGAGATTTTTTAAATTTTTATCATAAATAATAACTTTATGAGAGTGAATTTGATCCATAAAAACACATTTTTCAATGTCTTTAAAACCTAAATGAGAAAATAAATTCTCATTATGAATTTTAGCCCTAAAAACATTATAATCCTTATCAAAAGCACAAAAAATACCGACTTTATCATTTTCTAATAAAGATAAGAAATTCTTTCCACTTCTTCCCATGATAATCCTTTGTTTTTGCCTTGTAATTGTGCATAAATATAACGAGCAAGCAAATCACTTTCTATGTTGATTTTTCTACCTACTTGATAGTCTTTAAAAAGCGTTTCTTTAAAGGTAATAGGAATAATAGTAAGCCTAATACCATTTTTTAAAATTTCATTGATAGTAAGACTTACTCCATCAACACCTATACTTCCTTTTTCTGCCATAAATTTCATAGCTTCTTTAGGTAAAGATATATGGAAATCTACTCCATTTTCATCTTTTTGAATTTTTTCAAGTGTGCCAATAAAATCAATATGTCCTTGCATAAGATGTCCATCAATTCTATCACCGTATCTTAAAGCAGATTCTATATGAACTTTATCTTTTAAATTTTCTATAGCTATATGAGTGCGACTTTCACGAGAAAGCTCCACTTCAAAACCTCCCTTATAAAGTTTTGTCACACTCAAACAAGCTCCATTCACAGCTATACTATCGCCAAGATTTGGGCGATATTTTGCTTTTAAACTTAAAGTATTGTTTTGATAAGATTGAACTTTAGCAATTTCTCTTATGAGTCCATTAAACATTTTTTACCTTAAAAAATCTTATTTAATAATTTATTTACCGCTTTATCTACTTTATCGCCTGTACTTTTAGCACCATCACTCACACCACCACCTACTACATTTTTAATAGAATTTAACACACTTCCTGCATTTAAATTTACTTTAGGGTTTTCCGTAGTTCCTGTAATGCTTCCTTTAAAATTGGCTCTATCGAGTTTAATATCAAAAGGCAAATTTAAAGCCCCGCTTTTAGAATTTAAAGCTCCTGATTGTACTAAAATATAAGAACGATCTGCTTGCATATTAAGATCAAGTTTGATATTTTCTTTTTTAATCAAAGCTTTAGCATTAACAGTGCGATAAACATCATTTGTAATATCTTTTAGCGTTAAAATTTTTAAAGCATTGGTAATAAGATTTGGTTTTAATTTACCCTCTTTCATGTCCAAATTAACCTCGCCTTCTTCGCTTAAAAGATTGTAATTTGCCTTCACATCTGCCTTGCCTTGATAAACATCCATAAAGTCCAAACTTTGAGCTAGACTACTTAAATCCACTCCATTTAAATCAGCAAGCAAAAGGTTATTTTTAAGTGTGCTTTGAAGCTTCCCTTCAAATAAATTTGGACTATTTACAACAAAATTTAAACTCTTATCAAAACCTACCTTTCCATTAAATTCTGCCTTACCTTTAAGTTTTCTATCCAACAAAAAGCCTAGTTTTGAAAAATCATTTATCTTTAGACTAAAATCCGAATTTAAAAGCATTTTGCCTATATCAAAACTTCCTTGTAGTTTTGTAAGATCAGCTAAAGATGAATTTAAAACGGAATCAAATTGAGCGATATTGTTTTTAAAATTAATTTTGGTATTTAAATCATAACTTGTATTGTTTGGAAAATTTTTATTTAAAATTTTACTTAAAGTTGCAGCATTTAATATACCTTTAGCTTCTAAATTTGCTTTACCATTAAGGTTGTTAAAATCGATATTATCTAAATTAACTTTTGCATTAACAATCCCACTGGCATAATTTGGCATACCTGCTATAACAAAAAGTTTAGATAAATCAAGTTTATCAATGTTTAAATCAAGTTTTTTACCATTTGAATCAACCTTGATTACACCATCTGCCAAATTTGCATTTGCATTTAAATTTTGTATTTGAGTGCCTATAATATGAGCTTTTGCAGTAAGATCTGCCTTACCTTGTAATTTTTGTCCTGCTATAGCACTAAACTGAGACAAGTCATCAATAAAAGCATTTAAATCTGTATTTAACTCACTATTTTTTAAATTATAAGTTCCTTGAAGTTTTTTAATATTAAGCAAATTTGAAGCAAGTAAAGCATTGTAAGAAATATTGCTATTTTTTGCATTTGCTTTAGTATCAAGACTAAAAATTGTATTTGGAAGTTCTATTTTGGCTATTTTTTTAAGCTCATTGGTGTTAATCTTTGCATTGTTTATTTTTGCTTCAAGATCGAAATTAGAAAAATCTAAATCCGCATTTAGAAGTTTAGCATTTAAATTTCCAGAAACCAAAGCTCCATATCCTGCAAGAGCTAATAATTTTTCCAAACTTACTTCATTAATATCTGCAAAAATTTTATTATTTTTCAAACTTGCCTTTACCTCTCCACCAAGTCCGATAACTTGAGCATTTAAACTTGATAAGGCATTATTTACAACACTTGTTTGACCTATCACACCCAAACTACCATTTAGTCTAGTTTTTGTAAGTTTTTCAAGCTTTGCAAGAGAAGGAATACTTAAATTAAAATCAGTACTTAAAGCATTCTTGCTAATATCATAAAGAGTTTTTTGAGTTTGTAAGTTAAGATAATCATTGTAAATTTTACTTACAGCATAAATCTTATCTTCTTTAACATTGGCCAAAATTTCTGCTTTAGGATTAGAATTTAAAGGCAAGTCTAAAGAAAAATCTTTTTTTATCGCCTCATAGTTTATATAACTTGTATCAAGTTTTATGATAATATTTCCATCAGGTTTTAAATTCTGTGCTGAAATTTTTGCTTGAGCATTTAAAAAACCTTTAGCGTAACTAGGGTAAGATAAAAGATGAAGTATTTCTTCTACCTTAAGATTTTGCGCATCTAAATTTAAAGCAATAGGATTGTAATTATACATTCTTGCATTTAAAAGTACATTTGAACCTAATAAATAACCTTTTCCATCTAAAGTAAAATCACTTGCTTTACCTTGAATCTTACCGCCAAAAGAAAGGTTTTGATTTAAATTTAAACCTAAATTTTTAGCATAATTTTGATTTAAAGAAATAAGATAGTCAAAATCAAATCCAAGCTTAAAAGGACTCAAAGCTCCCTTGAGATTGAAATCTGCCATATTTGCGATATTTGCTTGCAGTTTAAGACTTGAAAAACGCAAAGTAAAATGCGTGATATTTACGTCTAATCCCGCACTTTCTTTGATCTTTTTTTGCGCTATATTTACCACTATATTATTACCAAAACTTGTGAAAAGTATGGTATAAATAGCAATTAAAAGCACAACAACAAAAGCTATAACTCCATAAAAAATCTTTTTCATTTTTATCCTTTAGTTTATTTTATAAAATAACTTTAGTCTATAAAACTAAACTTTTATAAATATTTTAATTTAAAGTATTGACAAAATTCATTTTTTATAGTATGATTTTATCACTCTAAATAAAAGAGTGCTAAAATCAATATTTTTAAGGATGGACAAAAATGAATTTTCAACCTTTAGGAAAGCGTGTTCTAGTTAAACGCGTTGAAGAAACCAAAACAACAGCCTCAGGCATAATTATACCAGATAATGCTAAAGAAAAGCCTTTAATGGGTGAAGTAGTGGCAGTAAGTAAAGAAATCACTGATATTGCAAATGGTGATAAAATCGTGTTTGCTAAATACGGTGGAACAGAAATTAAACTTGATAATAATGAATATTTAGTTTTAAATTTAGATGATATCTTAGGAATTTTAAAATAATTTATAAAAAGGATAAAAAATGGCAAAAGAAATTATTTTTTCAGATGAAGCAAGAAATAAACTTTATGAGGGCGTTAAAAAACTTAATGACGCAGTAAAAGTAACTATGGGGCCAAGAGGACGCAATGTTTTAATCCAAAAAAGCTTTGGTGCTCCAAGCATTACTAAAGATGGCGTAAGTGTTGCTAAAGAAGTAGAACTTAAAGACAGTCTTGAAAATATGGGTGCTTCACTTGTAAGAGAAGTAGCAAGCAAAACAGCTGATCAAGCAGGGGATGGAACAACTACTGCAACGGTTTTAGCTCATGCAATTTTCAAAGAAGGTTTAAGAAATATCACAGCAGGTGCAAATCCTATTGAAGTAAAACGCGGTATGGATAAGGCTTGCGAAGCTATAGTAGGCGAACTTAAAAAACTTTCTCGCGAAGTAAAAGATAAAAAAGAAATTGCACAAGTTGCTACAATCTCAGCCAACTCTGATGAAAAAATCGGAAATTTAATCGCTGATGCTATGGAAAAAGTGGGCAAAGATGGTGTTATCACTGTTGAAGAGGCAAAATCAATCAATGATGAATTAAATGTAGTTGAAGGTATGCAATTTGACAGAGGTTATTTAAGCCCTTATTTTATCACTAATGCAGAAAAAATGACAGTAGAGCTTTCAAGCCCTTATATCCTGCTTTTTGATAAAAAAATTGCAAATTTAAAAGATTTATTACCGGTTTTAGAACAAATTCAAAAAACAGGCAAGCCACTTTTAATTATCGCTGAAGATATTGAAGGTGAAGCGCTTGCAACTTTGGTTGTAAATAAACTTCGCGGTGTTCTTAATATTTCAGCCGTAAAAGCTCCAGGTTTTGGCGATAGAAGAAAAGCTATGCTTGAAGATATAGCGATTTTAACAGGCGGAGAAGTGATTTCTGAAGAACTTGGAAGAACTCTTGAAAGTGCGACCATACAAGATCTTGGACAAGCTTCTAGCGTAATTATCGATAAAGACAATACAACCATAGTAAATGGCGCAGGTGAAAAAGCAAATATCGATGCAAGAGTAAATCAAATCAAAGCACAAATTGCTGAAACAACTTCAGATTATGACAGAGAAAAACTACAAGAAAGACTTGCAAAATTAAGCGGTGGTGTTGCAGTGATTAAAGTAGGTGCAGCAACTGAAACTGAAATGAAAGAGAAAAAAGATCGTGTTGATGATGCTTTAAGTGCTACTAAAGCAGCAGTTGAAGAAGGTATAGTAATTGGTGGTGGTGCAGCACTTATCAAAGCAAAAGCTAAAATCAAACTTGATCTACAAGGTGATGAAGCAATTGGCGCAGCTATCGTTGAAAGAGCTTTAAGAGCACCTTTAAGACAAATTGCTGAAAATGCAGGCTTTGATGCAGGTGTGGTTGTAAATAGCGTAGAAAATGCTAAAGATGAAAACACAGGATTTGATGCTGCAAAAGGTGAATATGTTAATATGCTTGAAAGTGGAATTATCGACCCTGTTAAAGTAGAAAGAGTAGCTTTACTCAATGCAGTTTCTGTAGCTAGTATGCTTTTAACCACAGAAGCAACAATTAGTGAAATTAAAGAAGATAAACCTGCTATGCCGGATATGAGCGGTATGGGCGGAATGGGTGGTATGGGCGGAATGATGTAATATCTGCTCTAACCTCTTATCAGCAAGAAAAATTCTTGCTGATTACCAATTTAATTTAAAAACACTCCCTTGATTTTCTACAGATTCGCAAATAATCTTAATATCATTATCATCACAAACTTTTTTTACTAAAGAAAGCCCTATACCAAATCCTCCTTGATCGGTATTAAATCTTGTATATCTATCAAAAATTTGATTTAAATTTGACTTTGAAATTCCACAACCTGTATCCGCAATACTTAAAAAATTGGCTTTCAAAATTATAGAAATTACTCCACCTTTTTTATTGTATTTAATAGCATTGCTTATAAGATTATCAATCAATTTAGAAATTTGATTTTTAGGGGCAAAAATATTTGCTTGATTTAAATCAAGCTTTAGTGTAATTTTTTTTTGCTCAAAAAATACTTTAAAATATTCCAATCTTTCTTCAAGTAGCATTCTTAAATCAAATTTTTGTTTTTCTGTTTCTAAGGTATTAGGAAAATTATAAAAAACAAGATCAGAATACACTTGAGATAAACTTTTTGCAGCAAGCTTAATCCTTGCAAATTTAGCATTATCTCCTAAATTTTGATGATCAAGTTGTTCTATACTCATCAAAATAATACTTAATGGGGTATTGAGTTCATGAGTTGAATCTTTAATAAAACGATTTAGTGTGCTGATTTTATCCTCTAAAGGCTTTAGAGCAATTTTTACTAGAATATAAGATATTAAGCCCAATATGAAAAAAGCCATAATAGCAAAACCAAAAACTTTCGTTCTAATCCAAAAAAGATCTTTACCAACATCTTCACCCTGTATTAAAATTTGCAAACCATCGTTAGTATTTACTTCTTCATTGCTAGAATGTCTTAAAAAATAATGATCTGCACTCATAGGAGCAAGAAAAAAAACCTTATTATCACAAATACCTCTACCTTTAAGCTCTATCTTTGCCTTTCTTAAATCAAAATCTATATTACTAAAAACAATCTTTTTAGCATCAAATATAGCAAATTTTAATGCTGTGCTTTGAGCAATATTTTTTGCACTTATATCTATAGGGGTAAAACGAGAATTTAAGATGCTTATAACAATATTTCTATGATTTTCTCTCAAAGTGGCACCCTTTAAAACAACTAATTCTTCATATAATTTTTGATACCATAATGCAAAAAAAATAGTTAAAAAAATACCTGTAGTTGTTAGATAGATTAATAAAATTTGCCTAATGACTTTTTTAGCCATAGCAATATCCCCTGCCTCTTTGATTTATAATTTTTTCTTTTCCTAAAATTTTACGTAAATTTTTCACATAAGCCCTTAAACTTAGCTCACTAGGCTCCTCATCATAATCCCAGAGTTCTTCAAAAATTCTCTCTGTGCTTAAAAAGTTGTTTTTATTTTTAAGCAATAAAGACAAAAGCTTAATTTCTTTACTCGGTAAAGTCAAGGCTTTATTATTATAGTAAAGAATTTGTGTAGTAAATTCAAATCTAAATCCATCCCCTAAATCTTCAAAATCTTCATTTTTATGTGAAAAAGCTCTTTTAAGCAAAGCTTTAACCCTAATAGATAACTCAGCAAGTTCAAAAGGTTTTTTTATATAATCATCACAACCTGCATCAAAGCCTTGTTTTAAATCGTTTGTTGTATTTAAAGAAGTCATGAAAATTGCTGGAGTTTGCTTTCCGCTTTTTCTTAATTCTTTAAGCAATGAAAATCCATCTCCTAAAGGAACTTTTACATCTAAAATCCAAAGATCAAAATATCTTTCATAAGCTATATCTAAAGCTTCTTGCGCATTATTGCATAAAAATACTTCATATCCTTCATCATTTAAAAACTCTTCAACGATCTCACTCAAACTCAAATCATCTTCTAAAAGTAAAATTTTAGCAGCCATAATTTAAATCTTTCTAACTTCAAATCTCTTAAAATATATATCATTGTATCAAAATTCTTATCAATTATTTAATAAAATTTCATTTTTATTTAATTTATTTTTATCTATAATCCTTTTATATAAATAAATTTTTCCTTAAGGAGTTAAAATGCTTCCAAAATGGGATAATAGCTATAGTGTGCACAATGCTAAAATTGACGAGCAACATAAAAAGCTTTTTGAACTTGCTGCAAAAGTTGAAGTTGTATCAGATAGATCTGTAAGTAAAAATGAAGTCAAAGAACTTTTGGCTGAATTTTTTAATTATATGAAAGATCACTTTAATGATGAAGAAAAATACATGCAGCTAATAGGCTATCCAAATTTAGAAGAACATCGAAAAATACATAAAGAAATCATCCAAACCATGATTAATTTAATCAAAGATATCAAATCAACCAATGATCTTAAAGAAAAACTTTATATAGTGGCTAAAAAGTGGCTTTTAGAACACATACTATACGAAGACATGAAAGTTGAAAAATGGAGAAGTTCTTCTTTATCTACAGATGATGGCAGTGATATTAGCTTTGAAGCAGCAGAAGATGAAGATAATGAGCATCCACAATTTTATCTTTATATCTGTAATTGTCCTGGTAAAATTCACGATGTTCCTTATAACATTCATCAAAAAATAGAACTACAAGGTCACAAATTTACCTGCAAAACTTGTAAGCAAATTATAAAATTTTACAAAAAACATTCTTAAGGAGGATAAAATGAAACACAATGTAAAAACTTATTCTTTTAGAATGCCTTTAGAGCTTAAGGAGCGTTTGGATAATTTAAGTAAAAATCTTTCTAAGCCAAAATCAGCTATAATAAAAGAAGCTATAGAAGCTTATCTTAATGAAGTTGAAGATTTTTCTTTTGCTGTTAATGCCCTAGAAGAACTTAAAGATGGGGATTATCGAAAGGCGAGTAAAAAAATAGATAAAATTGTCAAAAATCTTCAAGAAAATTCTAATGATAACGAACTTGGTGATTTTGATTTTGCTATTGAAGCTTTAGAAGAACTTAAAGATGGGGATTATCAAAAGGCGAGTAAAAAAATAGATAAAATTGTCAAAAATCTTAAACAAACAAAATAAAAACTTTATCACAATTTTTTGTGATAAAGACTTATTAATTTTTTATGTTAAAATACATTTACGAATATTAAAATGGAGTTAAAAAGTGGCTCCGGATGTAGGATTCGAACCTACGACCAATCGGTTAACAGCCGACTACTCTACCGCTGAGCTAATCCGGAATATTTAAAAGTAAAATGTAATTATAGTGAAATTAAAAAACTTTGTCAAGGGTTTTTACACAAAAATGCATTTTTTATACAAAAAATTAATTTACTCCTTAACAATAACACTTTTTAAATTTCTAAAATAAAACAAATTTACCCCATCTTCATATAAATAATCAAGCTTCATTCCATGTGTTTCTAAAATAGTATTTACAATATAAAGCCCTAATCCAAAACTTGATTTTTGTTTTGATCCTTGAGTAAAAGCTTGAGTATAATATTCTAAAGTATTGTTAAGCTCAGGACCACGATTTTTAAAACAAATATAATCGTCTATAATATCAATTTGCACAAACCCATCTTCAGAATGTTTAATACCATTATCTATCATATTTTTAATCGCTGTAGTAAAAAGTTTAAAATCCACATTTACAAAAAAACTTTCTTCCATAAAAATACGTATATTGCTATCATCTCGCATTGCAATTTCTTTGGCTTCATCTAAAACATCTAAAATATTGTATTTTTTTCTATTTATAAAAGCAGCCCCTGAAGTAATTTGCTCAATAGCAGCAAATTCATTAATTAAAATTTCAAGTCTAGTAAAAACCCCATTTAAGCGCTCTTTATATTTATTATCTTCTATCATTTCCAAAGTTAAAAGCCCCTTAGTAATAGGAGTTTTGAGTTCATGCATAATATTTCTTAAAAAAAACTGACGAGATTGATTTAGCTTTCGAATTTGAACAATGGCTTGATAAAAAGCTTCACTTACTTGTGAAATTTCATCCACCCCAGTGCTTACATCTTCTATATCATTAAGCTTTCCTTGGGCAAATTTATCAATTTGTTTTTTAAGTCTTTTGAGTGGTTTTAATTTTTTAAATATATAAATATAAAGCAATACAAGAATACAAATCACAGCTACAGCTATGGCTTTGATAATAAAATACCTATAGGTTTGATAATCTTGATCCTTATAAAGATAAACCTTTCCATCATAAATAATATTTAAATACACCTGTCTATTATAAGAAATAATCTCGATTAAGCCATTATTAACCTCAACTCTAGCTAAAACATCACCCCTAAAAAGAATTTTACGGATCTGCTTTGCTTCTGTTATCTCATCCATTTTATTATAATTTTTTGTCTGCTCTTCAAATTCTTTTTCACTGATAACTCCTGCAAAATTTAAGAGCCTTGCATTAGCTATTAAAGAATATTTTGTATTTAATTCTCTAGTATAATTTTGCTGATCGTATTCTATAAGCCACAAAAAGCCAAGTATAACACTAACCCCAGCAAAAATAAAAATAAAAGTTATAGTATAGAAAATCGAAGATTTATTCATTGGGTAAGCTTATAACCTATTCCACGTATAGAGTGAATATATTTTGGAGTTTTTGGATCATCTCCCATCTTTTGACGAATTCTACTGATAATAACATCTATACTTTTATTGCTAGAATCCTCACTAATAGAAGAACAATTATAAACAAGCTCTTCGCGACTTACCACTCCACCCTCTTTTTTAATCAAATAGCTTAAAATATCAAATTCAGCATTAGTTAAAGTAAGCTCTTGTCCTTTCATGGTAATAATATGCTTATATTGATCATAAACAAGATCTTTTACACTTTTTGCTATGGCGCTTTTTGTATTTGAAATACGTCTTAAATGACTTTTAATACGTGCTTGCAATTCTTTTGGATTATAAGGTTTTGGTAGGTAATCATCTGCTCCAAGCTCTAAAGCATTAACCTTATCTGTAATATCATGTCTTGCACTTGAAATAATAATAGGCGTATCATACTTTTTACGAATTTCTTCACACACTTCAAGCCCATCAAGCCCTGGCAAAGAAAGATCTAAAATGATAAGCTGATACTCTTTTAATGCGAGCTTAGAAAGACCTATATAAGGCTCATGAGCTATATCAACTTTCATATCAAATTTTTCCAAATATTCAGCTGTAATTTCCGCTAATTCTAAATCGTCTTCTATCATAAGAATATTTGTCATAGTTTTCCTTTATTTTAAACTTAATTTTAATTTTAAACTAAAATTTATAACGAAAGGAAAATCCTTCCGTTATTTTTATTTAAGCACAAGCAAAGTCGCAAAACCATTGCGATATACCCAAACTTTAGTAAATTCTTTTTTGTTAACTTGTTTTAAAGCTTGTTCTAAATCTTTTAAATTTCTAATTTCACTTTGTCCAACACCTATGATAATATCACCCTCTTGGAAACCAGAATTTTTTCCTTTGCTCTTTTCTTTAACACTATCCACCAAAACACCATTAACATCTTTTGGAATTTGCAAACGATCCTTAAGTCTTGGTTCCAAATTTCTCAAACTCAAACCATCAATCAAATCGCTTTGTACGCCTTTAGGATTTTCTTTTTCACCTTTAAGAGTAAAATTTGCTTGCTTATTTTCTCCATCTCTTTCGTAACTTAATGAAATTTTTTGACCAATCTCTAAAGTTCCTATATAATTTTTAAGATCAATAGGACTTTTTATAACCTTATCATTAACTTTAGTAACTAAATCTCCACGCTTAAGCCCTGCTTCATCAGCACTTGAACCTTTTTGAACATCAGTGATTAAAGCTCCTTCTTGATTTTTGTAAGCTTTTTTAGTATCACCTTGCAAAGCTGAAATAGTCACACCCAAAAATCCTCTATCAATCTTGCCTTTTTCAATAAGTTTTTTAGCTATATCTTTAACCATATTTGAAGGTATAGCAAAACCTATGCCGTTGTTTCCACCTCCGCGAGAAAGAATAGCTGAATTAATACCTACTAAATATCCGCGACTATCCACCAAAGCTCCACCTGAATTTCCTGGATTGATAGAAGCATCTGTTTGTATAAAATTTTCATATTGATTTAAACCTATATTGTCTTTATTTAAAGCAGATATTATCCCACTTGTAACACTAAAACCGACTCCAAAAGGATTTCCAAGTGCAAAAACAACATCTCCTTCCATTAAATCATCAGAATTTGTGAAAGTAATAGCTGAAAGATTATTAGCCTCTATTTTTATAACAGCCAAATCTGTTTTTGGATCTTTACCTATAAGTTTTGCTTTATATTCTGTATCACTTCCTGGTAAATTCACTGTAATCGTATCAGCATCATCTACAACGTGATTATTTGTTACTATATAACCATCTTTTGAAATAATCACCCCTGATCCCAAAGAACTCACTACTTCTTTATCATTTTTTCCCTTTCTTTGAGGAAAATCAAAATCAAAAAATTGTTTAAAATAAGGATCATTAAAAAAATCATCCAAAGGACTTGGACGATTCGCTCTTGTAATAGTTTTTGAGGTAGAAATATTAACCACTGATTTTTTTGCATCTTTAATAGAATCATGATAAGAAAGCACTACATTTCCAGCAGCAGGATTTAGACGATTAGCCGTTGTAGTTGATTCGTTAAAATTAATACTTGCGGCAAATAAAGCACTCGCTAAACTTAATGATAAAAAAATCTTTTTCATTTCATTTCCTTTTATTCTTAAAGATAAATTATTTCGTAAAATATTTTACTGTCTTCATAGTATAAAACCGAAAATTTACAAAATTGTAAATAAAACCTTGAGTGATAAAAATTTATAAAACTTGATTGACTTAGGCTAAAGTTTATGTTATAATTTAATCCTTTATATAATCAAGTAAAAATTTTTAAGGAAATATAACATGAATAGTTTATACGAAACTCTTGGAGTTAGCAAAAACGCTAGTGCAGATGAAATAAAAAAAGCTTACCGTCGCCTAGCTAGAAAATATCATCCTGATATCAACAAAGAAAAAGGCGCGGAAGAAAAATTTAAAGAAATTAATGCCGCTTATGAAATTTTAAGTGACGAAAAAAAACGAGCTCAGTATGACCAATATGGCGATTCTATGTTTGGTGGACAAAGTTTTCATGATTTTTCAAGAAATACTGGTGGGGTAAATTTAGACGATATTTTAAAAGATCTCTTTGGAGGAGGCTTTGGTGGACGCTCAAGAGGGGGTTTTAACGGCTTTTCTTCAAAAGGCTTTAGCAGTGGTTTTGGAGGATTTGGAGGTTTTGAAGAAGAAAATTTAGACAGCAATTTAGAGCTTCACATTCCTTTTGAAAAAGCTGTTAAAGGCGGGGAGCATAGTTTTAATTTTCAAGGCGAAACCATTAAATTTAAAATTCCACACGGTATAAAAGAAGGCGAGAAACTAAGAATTCGCTCTAAAGGAAAACAAAGCAGAAATGGAACTAGAGGCGATTTAATCATTATTGTAAGAATAGAAGAAAGTCCTATTTACACAAGAGAAGACGATGATTTATATCAAAAGGTTGATATTTCTTTAAAAACTGCACTTTTTGGTGGAAAAATAAATATAAAAACACTCAAAGAAGGCAAGGAAGAAGCGACAATTAACATAACACCTAATTCAAAAAATAACCAAAAAATTCGTTTAAAAGGTTATGGGGTGCAAAATAGAAAAAGTGATATTTATGGAGATATGTACTTGATTTTAAATGTTGTTTTGCCAAATTTAGATACTCTTGATAAAAAATTTATAGAACTCTTAAAAGAAAAATTACCTTAAAGAAAGGAATAAAATATGGAACACCATTATGATGAACCTGTATATTTAATCAGTGTTGTGGCTAAAGTTTTAAGCATACATCCGCAAACCTTAAGGCAATACGAAAGAGAAGGATTGATAGAACCAAGTAGAACCGATGGCAAAATAAGACTTTATTCTCAAAGAGATATTGACCGTATTAAACTTATATTACGTTTAACAAGAGACATGGGAATCAATCTTGCTGGAGTAGATGTTATCTTAAAATTAAAAAACCAACTTCACGAATTTGAAAATTTAATTGATGAACTACGCTTAGAATTAAGTAAACAACAAGATAAAGAAGCGGCTAGTAAAGCCGTTATCAAGCATAAAAATAGCTTTGACTTGATTTTTTATGAGAAAAAATAAAAAATAATGGATAATTTTTTAGAAATTTTTTTAATCACCGTTGCTATAGCTATAGTTTTAAATGTCATATTTAAAAAATTTGAAATTCCAACTATCATTGGATATATAGCTGCTGGAGAAATCATTTCTGAAATTTATCATTTAAGCGGCAAAGGCGAAATCACCCATATAGCCGAATTTGGTATAGTGTTTTTAATGTTTACCATAGGGCTTGAATTTTCTTTTAAGCATTTAATGGCAATGAAACAAGAAGTTTTTTTAAACGGCTCTTTGCAGATGCTTACTTGTGGCTTTGTTTTTATGCTACTTGCTATAGGAATTTTGGGACTTGGAGATAAAAGCGCTACCATAGCAGGCTTTGCACTAGCACTTTCTTCAACCGCAGTGGTGCTTAAAATTTTAAATGATAATGGTGATATAAATGAGCAATATGGCAGAAAAGCATTGGGAATTTTGCTTTTTCAAGATATAGCCGTTATTCCTTTGCTTTTGCTTGTAGATATTTTTTCATCCAACAATCAAAACATAGAAAAACTCCTTTTTACCACTTTAATTTCAGCACTTATTTTAATCACTTTATTATTTTTCATAGGTAAATATCTAGTGGATAGAATTTTTAGACTCATTATTCACACTTCTTCTCAAGAAATTTTTATTAGTACTGTTTTATTTATGGTTATTGGAGCAAGTTTTTTAGCAAATTATTTCGGATTTTCTTATTCTTTGGGTGCTTTTATAGCAGGTGCTTTGATAGCAGAAACAAAATATAAACACAAAATAGAAGCGGACTTGATCCCATTTAGAGATTTGCTTTTAGGACTTTTTTTCATAACTGTAGGTATGCAAATTCAACTTGATGTAGTAGTGCAAAATTGGTTTTTAATCATAGTTTTAACCCTTCTTGTAATGGCTTTAAAATTTGGTATAGTTTTTGGCTTTTTATTTCTTTACACCAAAAAAAGAGTAGCACTTAAAACAGCTTTTGCCATAGCGCAAATTGGCGAATTTGCACTAGCAATTTTTTCTCTTTTACAAGCAAAAAATATGCTTGATATCAAAACTTCACAAATTTTAATTGTTGTTTCTATCTTAACCATGATTATCACGCCTTTTATTTTAAACAATATAAGAAAAATTACCAATGTTGTAGAAGATATAGCACTTAATACCAACGCTGTGCAAAATATTGACAGCAATATCAAGCTTAAAAATCATCTTGTTGTTTTTGGCTACGGACGCTTAGGACAAGAAGTCGTACAAAAAATCAAAAACACAGGCGTACCTTATCTTGTTTTAGAAAGTGATTTAAATTTAGTAGAACTTGGAGTTAGTCGGGGTGAAAATGTCGTTTTTGCCAATGCTGCTCAAGAAGAAACCTTAAAAATTGCCAATATAGAAGAATGTGCCGTAGCTATTATCACAGTTACAAATGAAGCTAAACTTGAAATTTTATGTCAAGTGCTAGCTAATTATCCAAAACCTATAGACACTATCATTCATGTAAATGGAACTTTGAAAAAGATGCTTTTTTCTAGCATAGATGAAAATATACGCATCATTCGCTCTGAAAAAGTAATCGCTAGAAATTTAGTTCAAGAAGCACTAGAATGCCGCATTCATAAAAATACCTAAGGAAGAATTTTGACAAAAAATGAAGAAAAAGCCTTACGCGTAAAATACCTAAGAAATCTTGAAAAATTTTTCAATGGCGCTATATCTGCACTTAAAAAAGAAGATTTTGATAAAACTAAATTTGAAGAAAGAATGTTAAAAAATGCTAAATTTTTTGAAAAAAATCCCGCGGTAAATCTTAACTCAACTTACGCAAAAAATCTTGAATTTTTTGTCAATGCTTGTTTAGATTTTTCCAAAGAAAAAAGCGAACTTTTAAATCTTGCCAATGCTTTAGATAAGCAAAAAAAACAAGGTGAGAAAAAAGAAAAACACAAAAATTATTTAAAGGATTATGAATGATTAATGTATTTTTTGATATGGATGGAACTTTAATCGATAGTGCAAATGCCATTTCTTGTGCAGTTAATGAAATAAGGCAGGATTTAAACCTAGCCCCACTTTCAAGAGAAATCATTATGCAAACCATCAATACTCCCAATATTGACTGGGCAAAAGAACTTTATAATATAGAAAATTTCCATCATTCTAGTTTTAAAGAAGGCTACGAAAAATATTTTGTCAAACACTACGAACAAAGCGTGGTGCTTTTTGAAGGAGTGAAAGAACTTTTAGAATTTTTAAAAAGCAAAAATTGTTTTTTAGCTATTGCTACTAACGCCCCTCAAAGCTCACTTTCAAGTATACTTAAAAAACACGATATCATTCCTTATTTTGATAAAATTTTAGGCATAAGTTTAGGCATAGAACCCAAACCTCATCCTATGATGCTAGAGCTTTTAAAAAGCGAGGCTCCACATAAAACAAGCGTTTTTATAGGAGATAGTCAAAAAGATAAAGAATGTGCTAAAAATGCCAATTTGCCTTATTTTCATGCCAAATGGTATCAAAAAGATTTAAAAGAAAATGAATTTAGCAACGCTAGTGAACTTAAAGGCTTTTTGCAAAAGTATTTATAAGTTTTTTAATGAAATTTTAGTTAAAATTAGAAACAAATTTTAAAAAGAGTAAATTATGAGTGAATTATTAATAGAAATTGGCACAGAAGAATTACCTGCTATTCCTTTGTTAAAAGAATTAGCTAATATAGAAAAAAAATGGAAAAATGTTTTAGAAGAATATCGCTTGGTAAGTGATTTTAAATTTTATTATACTCCGCGTCGTTTAGTTTTTTTTCATGAAAATTTTGCAGACAAACAAGAAGATAGTTTTGCTGAATTTATAGGAGCACCTAAAAATGTTGCTTATAAAGATGGAGTTTTAACTCCTGCGGGACAAAGCTTCCTGCAAAAAGCAGGGATCAGCGAAAATGAACTCGCTTTTAAAGAAATCAAAGGTAAGGAAGTTTTATATCATCAAAAAGCTATCAAAGGTTTACAAAGTCAAGAAATTTTAGGAGAAATGGTAGAAAAATTTCTAAAAAGTCTTAGTTTTGGCAAAAGTATGCGTTGGGGTGCAAATTCTTTTGAATTCATTCGTGCGATCCGTTCTATAGCTTGCATTTTAAATGATGAACTTGTTGATTTTCAAAGTTATGGGGTAAAAAGTGCTAAAAAAACTTTCATTCACAGAAGTGTAAGTTATGATTTGAAAGATTTTAACAATGCAAAAGAATATTTTGAACTACTAGAAAAAAACTATATCATCCTTGATCCAATCAAAAGAAAAGAAAAAATACTTGAACAATTTAAACTCATAGAAAGTCAAAAAAATATACAAATTGGAGAAGATGAGGAGCTTTTAGCTGAAGTAGTTGCTATCACAGAATATCCTAATGCACTTTTAGGAAGCTTTGAAGAAGAATTTTTAGAAATTCCTAGCGAAGTCATCATCACTTCAATGAGAGAAAATCAACGCTATTTTGCGGTTTTTAACGACAAAGGCTTAAGTAATCATTTTATAGTAGTAAGCAATGCAGTATGTAAGGATTATTCAAAAATCATACATGGAAATGAAAGAGTTTTGCGTGCAAGACTTAGCGATGCAATGTTTTTTTATCAAAATGATTTACAAAATGGTTTGCAACCTGAAAAACTTGCCAAAATGACTTATCTTGAAGGTTTAGGCACAATGCAAGATAAAAGTTTAAGAGAGATTAAAATTGCTGAAATTTTATGTCAAATGCTTCATAATGATAAAATCGAAAATATCAGCACAGCACTAAAATACGCCAAAGCAGACTTAGCCACACAAATGGTTTATGAATTTACTGATTTGCAAGGCATTATGGGAAGTTATTATACGCAAAAAATGGGCTTAGATTATGAAATTTGCCTAGCCATCAAAGAACAATATCTTCCTAATTCTGAACAAGCTCCACTTCCAAGCACAGAATTTTCAAGCATAGTAGCCCTTGCAAACAAGCTTGATACCCTTATAGGACTTTTTAGTATAGGAAAAATTCCAAGCGGAACAAAGGATCCTTATGCCTTAAGAAGAGCAGCCAATGGGATCATTAAAATCGCTCTAAATTTAAATAAAGAATTTGATATCCAAATTTTATTAGAAAAACTTTCAAGTCATTATAAAAGCTTTGATATGCAAATTTTAAAAGATTTTATTTTTGAAAGACTTTATACTTTTTATACGGTCAATGCTTCTTTTGTAAAAGCGGTTTTAAGCTCACAAAATACAGATCTTATTCATATCAATCAAAGCGTAAATGCTCTTATAAAACTTAGCAAAAAAGATAATTTTAATGAAAATTTTGCAACCTTTAAAAGACTAGCCAATATCGCCACTAAAAATCCTCATAAAGTTGATGAAAGTCTTTTTACTCAAGAAGCAGAAAGCAAACTTTACAAAGCTTTTCAAGAAAAAACTAAAGCCAACTCTTTACAAGAAAAACTTGAAAATCTTTTTGCACTCAAGCCTTTTATCGACGAGTTTTTTAATCAAGTAATGATTAATGCTGAAGATGAAAAACTTAAAAATAATCGCCAAGCTTTGGTTTATGAAATTTATGCGGAGTTTTTAAAAATCGCCGATCTTAAAGAGTTAAGCCTATGAAAGCCTTATGGCTTTTTTTAAGCCTTACTCTTTGGCTTTTTGGAGCTCAAAATTTAGAACTCATCAAAGGTCAAGCTTTATTTTTGGAGCTAGATAAGAAAGATTTTTTATCTTTAAAAAATAATGATAAAAATATTCTCACCTTTGCACATCCTAAAAATCAAGAAAAAATTCTAGCTATTTTTTCCTTACCTTACAAAAATCCCCCGAAAAATACAAAACTTATCGCATTTTATAAAAATAAAAAAGAAGAAATTTTCATAAAAACTTTAGAAGGTAATTATAAAAGTGAAAAATTGCAAGTTGAAAACAAAAAGATTTTTCCGCCAAAAACCGTACAAGAACGCATCGCTAAAGAATTAAAAGAAGCCAATGCGATTTATAGCTCTTATACTCCAAAAGCTTTATTTAACGGTGCTTTTAATATACCTTTAAAATCTTTTATCACAAGTGATTTTGGTAAAGCAAGAACTTTTAATGAAAAAGTAGCAAGTTATCACAGTGGAACAGACTTTAGAGCTGCCACAGGAACGCCTATTTATGCAGCCAATTCAGGCATAGTAAAAATTGCAAAAGATCGTTATTTTGCAGGAAATTCAGTAGTCATTGATCATGGTTTTGGAATTTATTCACAATACTATCATCTTTCTAAAATCGATGTTAAAGTAGGACAAAAGATAAAAAAAGGTGAGCTTATAGGACTTAGCGGGGCTACAGGTAGGGTAAGTGGGCCGCATTTGCATTTTGGAATTTTAGCTGGAGGCAAACAAGTCGATCCTTTGGATTTTGTCTCCAAATTTAATGCTATTTTTCAATGAAATTTAGTGACTTTTTCCATGCTTGGCTCCATGAGAGCTATTATAAAAATGCTGTAAGTATAGGAAAAAACGGAGATTTTTTTACTGCTGTGAGCGTAGGAAATCTTTTTGGCACACTTTTAGCCAAGCATTTTTTAAATTTAATAGATAAAAAAATTTTACAACTCCCTTTAGAACTTGTAGAAATAGGCGCTAATGAAGGCTATTTAAGTCGTGATTTTTTATCCGCTTTGCTTGAATTAAGACCTGAAATTTTTTCTCAAATTTCTTTTTTCGTCATAGAACCGCATGAAAAATTAAGAGCTTTACAAAAAAACACTTTAGAAGGAGTGGAATTTACTCACAAAAATAACCTTAAAGAATGCCATTTTAAGAACGCTTTTTTCTTTTGCAATGAACTTTTTGATAGTTTTACTTGCGAACTTATAAATCATGATAAAATGGCATTTGTAGAAAATTTTAAACTTATTTTTAAAAATATGGATGAAAATTTAATCACAAAATGCAAAGCTTTAAATTTTACAAAAGGCGAACTCAGCTTAGAACTTGAAAATTTTTTTAAAGATTTAGATCAAGCTTGCGATAGATTTGTATTTGCAGGATTTGACTATGGAACTTTTAATGTACAAAATTTTAGCTTAAGAATCTATCAAAAGCACGAAGTTTTTAGCCCTTTTGAAGTATCTTTAAAAGATTTTTTCGGCAAAAGCGATCTAACTTATAATGTTAATTTTACCCATCTTCAAAAACTCATCAAAGCATATGATTTTAAACCTTTAAATTTTAAAAAACAAAGTCTTGCTTTAATGGATTTTGGTTTTGAAGATTTATTAGAGTACACAAAAAATAAAAACATTAAAACTTACGAAAGTTTTTTATCTCAAGCTAAAATTTTATTTTTTAATTTTGATGAAAAATTTCATTTTTTCGAATTCCAAAAAAATTAAAATTTGATATTTTTCATACTCGCCAAACAAACTCCCTCCCTTAAACCCTCATCAATGACTAGAAGTTTATGTTTATCAAACAAAGCATAAAACAGCAAACAACCTGCACTCAAATAATTTTTTCTCATCATACCTACTTCTTTTATGGCCTTTTTTTCTTCCATATGAAAAAGTTTAATAGCATAATTTAAAAAATCCTTATGGCAAAGTTTTTTACCATTTACTCTACTTGCTTCATACTTTTCATAGCTTATATTTTGTTTTAATGCACCAAGTGTAGTAGGAACTCCGGAATTTAAAACCACCGTTTTAACCCCTAAAGAACGAAGTTCCTTTTTAATCATAACCACCTCATCAAAAGCCCTAAAAGCTAGATGCTTTAAATAGGGATTTGCAATTAAAAAATGAATTTTAAGTTTTTTATCTTTAATATTGATGATAAATTTAGGATATTTTTTTATCAATTTTTTATAAGAAATACAAGATTTACAATAAGAATAGCGATTTTTTTCATAAAAACTAATAATACCAAAATCAAAACTTTTAAAACTTTTTCTAAAAGAAAGCTCACAAGAAGCCCCTCCTAAATCACAATACGCAAACTCTCCCCAAATTTTAAGCCTTCTTAAACCTGATTGCATGCCTAAAACACTGATCTTAGCTTCACTTTTAGCATCTATAAGCTTAAAATCAATCCCAAATTCTTCTTTTAAATGGGCAAAAATTTCATTTGTATTGCTTGCTTTTCTAAAAGCTGCAGTCGCCACAGCTCTTGCTTTGCTTAAATCTTGCTCTTTAGCTAAAATACTCAAAGCATTTTTTAATCTTTGTATGGCTTCTTTAGAAATTTCTCCACTTTGATTTAAATTTTTCGCTGCTCCAATAACAAATTCATATTCTTTTAATTTATTTAATTTTTCATCCATTTGCACTGCTCTTAAAGTATTTGAACCAAGATCTATACCTAACATGACTTTCCTTGTTTGATTTTATAGTATAATAGCAAAAAAGTTCTAAAGGAAAAATATGCTTTTAGGTGTAAATATCGATCATATCGCAGTGTTAAGACAAGCTAGAATGGTAAATGATCCTGATCTTTTAGAGGCTGCTTTTATAGCAGCTAAACACGGAGATCAAATCACTTTGCATGTAAGAGAAGATCGCCGTCATGCTCAGGATTTTGACTTGGAAAATATCATAAAATTTTGCAAAAGCCCTATCAATTTAGAATGTGCTTTAAATGATGAAATTTTAAATTTAGCTCTTAAACTCAAACCCCACCGCGTTACTTTAGTACCTGAAAAAAGAGAAGAGCTTACTACAGAAGGGGGGCTTTGTTTAAATCATGCTAAATTAAAACAAAGCATAGAAAAACTTCAAAATGCAAACATTGAAGTTTCACTTTTTATTAATCCTAGTTTAGAAGATATAGAAAAATCAAAAATTTTAAAAGCCCAATTCATAGAACTTCATACAGGACATTATGCGAATTTACACAACGTACTTTTTAGCAATATCTCTCATACTGCTTTCGCCTTAAAAGAACTCAATCAAGATAAAAAAACCCTGCAAGCTCAATTTGAAAAAGAATTGCAAAATTTAACACTCTGTGCTAAAAAGGGCGTAGAACTTGGCTTAAAAGTAGCCGCAGGACATGGTTTAAATTACAAAAATGTAAAACCCGTAGTAAAAATTAAAGAAATTTGCGAGCTAAATATAGGACAAAGCATTGTAGCAAGATCTGTATTTACAGGACTTCAAAACGCTATTTTAGAAATGAAAGAACTCCTTAAAAGATGAAAAAACTAGCCATTAGCATAGGCGATATAAACGGCATAGGACTTGAAATTTTAGTGCGTTCTCATGAAGAACTAAGCAAAATCTGCACACCTTTTTATTTTATCCACGAAAGCTTGCTTGATAAAGCTTTAAAACTTTTAAATTTAAAACCTTTTAATGTAAAAATCGTAGCTTTTAAAGATAAAAAAGACTATGAGTTTAAATTTCTTAAAAAGCAAAATTCTCTTGAAATTTACTCTTTTTGCCTTCCTTTAGGCTTTAAAGTAGATGAAAATTTTGAAATCAAAGCCGGAAAAATAGATGCAAAAAGTGGACTTTATGGTTTTTTAAGCTTTAAGGCGGCAAGTTATTTTGTCTATGAAAAACACGCCCATGCCTTGCTTACTCTACCTATACACAAAAAAGCTTGGGAAGACGCAGGACTTAAATACAAAGGACATACCGATGCTTTAAGGGATTTTTTTAAAAAAAATGCCATTATGATGCTAGGTTGTAAAGAGCTGTTTGTAGGACTTTTTAGCGAACATGTACCTTTAGCTAAGGTGAGTAAAAAAATCACTTTTAAAAATTTAAGCATCTTTTTAAAAGATTTTTACAAAGAAACGCATTTTAAAAAAATAGGACTTTTAGGTTTTAATCCTCACGCTGGAGATTATGGAGTTATAGGTGGAGAAGAAGAAAAGATCATGGAAAAAGCTATAGCCTTTGTTAATGCCTTTTTACACTCTAAAAAAGATGAAAAATTTTTCAAAAAAGCCTTAAAAGATGAAAATTTACAAAAAGAATTGCTTTTAAATTTTAAAGGCAAGGGCGTTTATCTACCCTATCCTTTAGTAGCTGACACAGCTTTTACCAAGGCTGGTTTAAAAAACTGCAATCGTTTAGTGGCTATGTATCACGATCTTGCCCTTGCTCCTTTAAAGGCCTTGTATTTTGATAAAAGCATCAATGTGAGTTTAAATTTACCCATCATACGCGTTAGCGTTGATCATGGCACGGCCTTTGATAAAGCCTATAAAAACGCTAAAATCAACACTAAAAGTTATTTTGAAGCGGCTAAATTCGCAATTAATTTAAACCCTAAAGCTTAAATTTAGCCCTAGAATCAATCAAATCTTCTTTAGCCAAGCTGTCTATAAAATCTTGCAAATCTTTATTGATATTTAAACTTTGAGTGAGTAAATTTTCATATTTATCAACTTTATTTTTAAAAATTTGCCCTAAAACTTCTTTAGTCTTTATATCTTTTTTTGCTCTTTGCGTAAGTTCTAATAAAGCTTTAGCATAAGCTTCTTGCATGCAATCACTTGCATTGAGTAAAGGTAAAATAGGATTTTCCCCTGCTTTTGTATTTTGCATATTTTTTATACAAATTTTTCTTTCTTTAATCATCTTTTTTGAAATAGCTTTAAAATCTTTTTTCGTCTTTTTATCTGCTTTTTTGAAATATTTTGATACAAACTACTATAGATGTTATCTACTAAAGCAAGTTTTTTATTCTCAAATTCATTACGCACACCAATTTCATTACATATCATAAGCTCATCATCACTTTTACCATCATCTTTGATTTTAGAGCAATCAAAACTAGGTTTTACTTCATCTTTATAAATAAGCTCATCAAAACTCAAAGCCCCTAAACTCACCAAACTTAAACCAAGCAATAAAATAATTTTTTTCATTATTTACCTTTAAAAATTTTTATTTTATTATAATGCGTTTTTATTTTTTATAAGGAACTTAAAATGCAAAATTACAAAAAAGCTCTTTTTGCACTAGCTCTTAGTGCTTTTTGTATGGGTGTAACCGAATTTGTTATGGCAGGAGTTTTGGTTGATGTTGAAGCGTATTTTAGCGTAGATGCAAAAACTGCGGGCTATCTTACAACCTTATATGCTATAGGTGTTGTTATAGGCGCTCCTCTTATTACTATACCTTTAAGTCGTTTTCACAGACATACACAACTTTTAATCAATCTTGGAATTTTTGCTTTAGCAAATTTCATTATCTTTTTTAGCCAAAATTTCTATCTTACAGCATTTGCGCGTTTTGTAGCAGGAACACAACATGGAGTATTTTTTGTCATTGCTACCTTAGCTGTAAGTGCTATAACCCCAGATGATAAAAAATCAAGCGCTCTGGCTATAATGGTCACAGGACTTACTGTAGCCTTGGTTACTGGAGTGCCGCTTGGAACTTTCATAGGGCATTATTTTGGCTTTAAATTTATCTTTTTACTTATTTTTATCATTACAAGCTTAGCATTTTTTGGAGTATGGCATATGATGCCCAAAAATTTACATCCTAGTCCAACAAGTCTTAAAAATTTAATCCCTGCTTTTTCACATCAAAATTTGTTAAAAACTTATACTATAACCATTTGTAGTTGTGGGGCTCAATTTGTTCTTTATACTTATTTGCAAAAATTACTTGTAGAAATAAGCGGTTTTAAAGTCCAAGATACAGCTTATATCTTACTTTTATATGGAATTTGTGCAATTTGTGGGAATTTATGGGGCGGAAAAATAGTAGATAAAAAAGGTGCTATTTTTTCCTTGCGTCTTATTTTAAGCATACAAGTTCTAGTATTTTTAAGCGTATTTCTCACCATGTATTCTAAAATTTTAATCATTTTTAGCATAGCCTTGATAGGATTTTTTGCCTTTTCAACCATACCTGCACTAAAAATGCTTAGCATTGCCAAAGCTAAACGCCATACTTATAAAGTCATAGACAGCACAGTAAGTGTAAATGAAGCAGCTTTTAATGTAGGCATAGCCTTAGCAAGTTTTTTAGGTGGGATTGTTTTAGCAGGATTGGGTATAGAATTTAATGCTTTATTTTCAGCACTTTTTGTAAGCCCTGCTTTGATTTTTGCCTTACTTTTTGCCAAAGATAAATTAAATTATAAAAAATTTCAAAGAAAAAGTTTTAAAAAGGTATAAATTGGAATAGAAATTGCTTGTTTGTTTAATGTAAAGTTAAATAAAGGAGGAGAAAATGGTAGTAGATATCACTCAAAAAACATCAAATGCTATCTTTAGCACCACAACTAAAGTTAAAGAGAAAAATACTTCGGCAGATGAATTTCAAGCCACATTAAATGAAGTAAAAAACAAAGAAGAAAAGGAAGAGAAAAAAACAAACTCAAGCAAATTTACTAATGAAGACATTGATCTTGGTGCTGTTAGAGAAGATTTTAGATCTTATGCTTGGCAAAAAATGAGAGAAGATCAATACAAAAAAAATGAGGAGACTTTGCTAAATAAGCTTTTTGCTACAATTGACGCAGGAAATGCTGCAAACAATACAAAGGCTTAATATACAAATCAAAACTCAAACTACACAAACGAGAATTCCAATAATTCTCGTAAATTTTCTAATAACTCCAGATAAAATGAAAAAATTTATTATTTCCTCCATATGAAGAAAATATAGAAAAATTGACCAATTTAATTTATCAAATTCTGTTATAATTTTGCTAAAAACAAAGGAAAATAATGATTTTTATTGATGCTTGCTTTAAAAAACCTACACCCTACACCCCTATTTGGATGATGCGTCAAGCAGGAAGATATTTGCCAGAATATATGGAAGTAAGAAAACAAGCGGGTGATTTTCTCTCTTTATGCAAAGACTATAAAAAAGCTTCTGAAGTTTCTTTACAGCCTATTGATATTTTAGATGTAGATGCAGCAATCATTTTTTCAGATATCTTAGTTGTTCCTCTTGAAATGGGTATGAATTTACGTTTTGAAAAAGGAGAAGGGCCTGTTTTTGATAATCCTATTTCAACCCTAGAAGACTTAGAAAAACTTGACGATCAAAATGCGCATAAAAAATTAAATTATGTCTATGATGCCTTAAAGCTTACAAGAGAAAAATTATCTCAAAACAAGGCTTTAATAGGATTTTGCGGAAGCCCTTGGACTATAGCTACCTATATGATAGAAGGAAGTGGAAGTAAAAATTATGCAAAGTGTAAAAAAATGCTTTATCAAAACCCAGAACTTTTACATAAAATTCTAAATAAACTAACTCAAGTTTTAAAACTTTATTTAGAAGAGCAAATTAAAGCAGGTGCTAATGCTATACAAATTTTTGATAGCTGGGCAAGTGCTTTAGAATACGATAAATTTTTTGAATTCTCTTTTAATTATATGCTTGAAATTTCAAATTTTATCAAAAGCAAATACCCAAATATACCTGTAATTTTATTCCCTAAAGGCATTAGCGGTTATTTGGATAGAATCGATGGTAATTTTGATGTTTTTGGGGTTGATTGGAGTACTCCGCTTGATTTAGCACGCGATAAACTATCACACAAATACACTCTTCAAGGCAACATGGAGCCTTGCAGACTTTATGATAAAAATGCCATCAAAGAAGGAGTGGAAAAAATACTAAAAACCATGCAAAATAAAGCTCATATTTTCAACTTAGGACATGGGATCTTGCCTGATATTCCTGTTGAAAATGCAAAATATTTTATCAAGCTTGTACAAGAAAGCTCAGCTAAATGAAAATACTCTTTGGTCCTGTTAGCTCAAGGCGTTTTGGAAGATCTTTGGGTATAGATTTAAGCCCTAGTAAAAAACAATGCAATTTTGATTGTGTTTATTGCGAGCTTGATCCAAAAAAAGCCCAAGAAAAACAAGATGAAATTATCAGCATAGATAAAATTATCTCCGAAGTTAAAGCTATGCTTGAAAAAAATGTTGAATTTGATTTTCTTACCCTTACTGCCAACGGGGAGCCTAGTCTTTATCCTTATTTAAATGAGCTTATTTTATCTTTACGCAGCATTGCTAAAGATAAAAAATTACTTATTTTAAGCAATGGTACAGCTGTATTAGATGAAGACAAATTTAATGCTTTGCTAAAACTAGATGTGGTCAAATTTAGCCTAGATAGCGCAGTTGCTAAAACTTTTTATCGTATTGATAGAGCTTTAAAAAACATTGACTTAGAAAAAATGATAGAAAAAATGGCAGATTTTAGAGCTAGGTTTAATGGAGATTTGATTATGGAAATTCTAGTTGTTAAAGATCTTAATGACAACGAAGAAGAATTTAAAGCACTCAATCAAGCTTTAAAAAAAATCATGCCTTTAAGAGTTGATCTAAGTACCATAGATAGACCTCCTGCTTATGCTGTTAAAAAAGTAAGCGAAGAAAAACTTTTAAAACTTTCTAAACTTATAGATTCTACTCCCGTACTCTTAGCCAAAAGGCATTACGAAGGTGAAAAACTAGGCTTCAATAAAGAAGAATTATTAAAAATGCTTCATTTACGCTCACAAAGCGAAATAGACATAGAAGCGAAATTTGATGAACAATCTAAAACTCTCTTAAGTCAACTTATCAAAGAAAAAAAGGTAAAAATTCTCGATTTAGCTGGAGTTAAATTTTATAAAGTTTAGGCCTTTGGCAAATACTTCCTAAGTAAAGTTATAAGATCATTTCTACTTACATCACTTAAAACTTCACTCACACAATCAAAATCCCTAACTTTTTCCTTTGAAAAAAAGATGATATGGCTTTGCGGATGCTGTTTTTTATAAGCACTTAGCAAATTTCTCATTTGCTCAAGATCAAATTTAATTAATTCATAATCAAGCAAAATCAAACGATAAGTCTCCTTGCTTAATTCTTGTTTTAATTGACTAAAAGAATTTATACATATATTTTTATCGCATTGTTTTTCTATTATATTAAAAAATAAGGTTGCATCAAAATCATTTTGTTTAAAAAGCAATACATTATTTTGATAAGGGGTTTTAAATTTTAAAGTGCAAACCTTATCAAGCTTGTTTTGCAAAATATTTTCAAGATCTTTTTTTTCAAAAGGTAAAGTTAAAAAATACTCATAATGTGTATTTTTATGCCGACCCATCACTATAAAATTATAGTTTTTCTTTACATTTTCATTTAAAATTTTATCCTTGATAAAAATCAAATGAAAGTCATTAACATCAAAACTTAAATTTTTAAAACAAGTACTTTCTATGCCAAAATACGAAAGTAAATTTGCAAGTAAAAAATTTTCAAGCTCATCATTATTAACTATAGCCACACTTGCTTCAAACTGCAAAACCTTTCCGTGAGATGTCCCTATAATGCTTTTATGATGCTCTAAAGCCTCATTTAATTCTAATCTAATTTGATCTTTTTGAGAATTTAAGGCATTTAAAATCAAAGAATTAATTTCTTTATTATACCCTTCATTTAAACAACGCATTGCATTAGATATATTTCCAAGCTGATATAAATTTTCTTCTAATAAATGCAAATATCTGTCTTTTTCATGGGATATTTTAGTTAAATTTTGTCCCGTAGTTTCAAATTTTTCCTTTAACAAATCAAGCGCACTATCAACATCAATCTTTTTTTGAAAATTTAAAAAATCATTTTGCATACAAAAAATTTTTTGATATATTTTGTTTATATTTCTATTTTGTCTAAAAGCAAAAATAAAAAGTGTTAAAGATAAAACAAAAATGCTAGAAAACATACCTATTTTCAGTTGTTCAGTAACACTATCAAGCTTTAAGATATCAATACTTAAATACGCTAAAATTAGATTAAAAATAAAAATTATCCCCGCTAATATCAAATCAATTTTCCTTTATCTTTTGCGCCGCTTTCTTGCCCACAAGCATTGCAAGATCTTTAAAATCAGCCTTATATATAGATTCAAAATTTCCATAATACGCTAAAAGTTTTTGTATAACCCCTGAACTAAGTCCTAAATTTACAAGCTTAGAACTTTTCAAGTCCTGTTTTTTCTTAGTATTTTGATGAAAGCTGATAGCAAAACGGTGCGCTTCATCTCTTAATTTCTGTAAGAATTGTAGTTTTTTATCGTTAATACTTAAGCTAAATTCTCCTTTTAAGGAATGAATTTTATCCTTAGCACCTCCTTTAGCCCTATGTGCTTTTGCATCGATTTTTTCTTTTGAAATAGCTAAAATATCGATATTAGCTCCACTACTTACAATGATTTCTTTAGCCAAATCAAGCAAAGCCTTTCCTCCATCTATAAGCCATAAATCAGGAGGGGGTATTTTATCAAAGTCCAAAGCCCTACGCGTTAAGACTTCACGCATTTGTTCGTAGTCATTTTTATGTTTTAAATGAAATTTTCGATATTTTGACTTATCCCAAGAATTCATTCTATAAGTTACCATAGCTCCAACATTTGCCACACCTTGCAAATGAGAATTATCAAAAATTTCTATATCATTTGGTAAATTTTCAAGTTCAAAATAAGACTTTAATTCTTTTTGCATAGTAAAATCATGATTTTTTTGCTCTTTTTCTATATTTAAAAGTGCATTTTGAAAAGCCAAATCACAAATTTTTCTTTTTTCTCCTATTTTAGGGATTTTAATACTAATTTTTTTATCAAACCTTTGGCTTAAAATTTCTTCCAAAAGCACTCTATCTTCAAATTCTTCATAAACATAAATAACATTTGCAAGCAAAGGAATGTCCATACTAAAATTTTCTAAAATCAATTGCTTATAAATTTCATTTTTATCCCATTGTATATCATTTTTTATAGGAGTAATCTTAGAATTTACACTGATAATTTTTCCATTTTGCACTACAAAACGCAAGGTTGAAAGCATAGAATCTTCAAAAGCTAAAGCAAACACTTCAAAATCTTCTAATTTTGCAATATCTATTTCAACTCTAACTTCCAAATCTTTAATCGTTGCAATCTGATCCCTTACTTTAGCTGCTTCTTCGTAATTTTCATTCTGTGCTAAAACAAGCATTTGTTTTTCTAAATTTTTTATTAAAATACTAGGATTTAAAAGTGCGTGCATAGCCTCATCTAAAATTTTAAGGTATTTTTCCCTGCTGATGCGTTTATCACAAGGTGCAAGACAACGAGAAATTTGATAAAAAATACAAGGGGATTTACAACTTGCTTTTTGCTTTAAAGGATAGTATAAATAAAGTGCATCTAAAAGCTCTCTAGCACCTTTAAAAAAAGGGCCAAAATATTTGATTTTGCTTTTTTTTACCAATTTTCTAGTAATCTCAAAACGTGGAAATTCTTCTTCAAAATCCACATAAATATAAGGATAAGTTTTATCATCTCTTAGTAAAATATTATATTTTGGATGCAGTTGTTTGATAAAAGAATTTTCTAAAATCAAAGCATCAGCCTCTGAATTAGTAGTGATAAATTCCAAATGCACTGTTTCTTCAATCATTTTTTGAATTCTTAAAGAATTTCTTGGATTTGCATGTAAATTTGGAGTAAAAGCAAAATAAGATTTGACACGATTTTTAAGATTTTTAGCCTTACCTACATATAAAAGCTTTCCTTCTTGATTGAAGTATTGATAAACTCCAGCGCTATTGGGAAGAGTTTTTAACTCATTTTCCAAATTCTCTTTAGTCAAGATTAGAACCTTTTTTTATAAGTTCTCTTAAATCTTCAAATTTCTTAAATAATTTTTTATCTTTAAAGCAATTTTTAAATTCACCCTTAGAAAGCTCCAAATAAGAATTTTTAGAGAGTTTTTCATCATTTTTGTTTTTATTTACTGCATAAGTGTATTTTTGGGAAAAGATTTTTATATCTTTTATATCAACAAATCCACTTAAAGGATATTTTTGTCCATATGCTTTTATGAGAAATTTAATATAAATTTTGCTATCATCATGATTTAATTCTTGATAAGCTGCTGGATGTAAGGTTATTATATTTAAAATATGATTTTTTACATAAATTTTAGCAATCAAACGTTGCTTAGCAAGCGGAAAAGAACTTAAAAAATCTTTGCAAAAAAATAAGGTTTTTAAAGGCTTATAATGAGGTTTATCCATCAATTCATTAATAACAGCACTAGCGTTTTTAGTCATCTTGATATTATTTCTTTTTCTCATAAGATGATTTTAGCATTTCTTTTCTTAATTTTCTTCTGTGCTTGCGGATATAAAGGCAACCCTCAATACACAAGCTATGAACAAAATGGCTCGGTAAAAACCATTAAAAAATACGAACAATTACATAGGTGGTAAATAATGAAAAAAGCAGATATTTTAGTTTTAGACTTTGGCTCTCAATACACTCAGCTTATAGCAAGACGCTTAAGGGAACAAGGAGTTTATGCAGAAATTTTACCTTTTAATGTAAGCTTAGCTGATATCAAAGCAAAAGAACCAAAAGGTATTATTTTAAGTGGAGGTCCAGCAAGCGTATATGCAACTGATGCGTATTTTTGCGATAAAGGCATATTTGACTTGGGTTTACCTGTTCTTGGAATTTGTTATGGTATGCAGCTTATGGCACATCATTACAAAGCTACAGTTGCACCTGCAGGACATAAAGAATACGGTAAAGCAAACATAGAAGTTAAAAAAGATAGTGCTTTATTTAAAAATCTTCCAAAAAAACAAACCGTTTGGATGAGTCATTCTGATAAAGTAGAAAATTTACCTCAAGGTTTTGAAGTTTTAGCCACAAGTGAAAATAGTCCTTTTTGTGTTTTTGGCAACGAAGATAAGAAATTTTTTGCTCTACAATTTCACCCAGAAGTACAACACAGTGAATTTGGCAAAAATATCTTAAAAAATTTTGCTAAATACGCTTGTAATTGTGAAAGCGTTTGGAATATGGGTTCTTTTGCAAAAACTCAAGCGGAAAAAATCCGTGAAGAAGTAGGCAGTGATAAAGTGCTTTGTGCTGTAAGTGGCGGAGTAGATAGTAGTGTAGTTGCTGCACTTTTAGCCAGTGCTATAAAAGAGCAAGTTATAGTAGTTTTTGTAGATAATGGACTTTTAAGAAGCGGAGAAAAAGAACAAGTTGAATTTATGTTTAAAAATACCTTAGGTATCGATCTTATCAGCATTGATGCAAGTGAAATTTTCTTAAGTCGCTTGGCTAATGTTAGAGATCCTGAGCAAAAAAGAAAAATTATAGGAAATACCTTTATAGAAGTTTTTGAAGAAGAAGCAAAAAAACATAAAGATGTAAAATATCTCGCTCAAGGCACACTTTATACTGATATCATAGAAAGTTCTGTTGTAGGTGCAAGCAAAACCATTAAAAGCCATCATAATGTAGGGGGCTTACCTGAAAAAATGAATTTTAAACTCATAGAGCCTTTAAAAGAAATTTTCAAAGATGAAGTGCGTGCCCTAGGACTTGAGCTTGGACTTAGCAAAGAAGTGGTTTATCGCCATCCTTTCCCTGGACCAGGGCTTGCTATACGCATTATGGGAGAAGTAAATCGCCCTAGCTTAGAACTATTGCGTAAAGCTGATGTAATTTTACTTGAAGAACTTAAAAGCACAGGTTGGTATGATAAAACTTGGCAAGCATTTTGTGTGCTTTTAAATGTTAAAAGTGTTGGGGTTATGGGGGATAACCGCACTTATGATAATGCAGTTTGCATACGCGTTGTAGATGCAAGTGATGGTATGACAGCTACTTTCTCGCATTTACCTTACGAAGTTTTAGAAAACATAAGTCGCCGTATCATCAATGAAGTAGAAGGCATAAACCGCGTTGTTTATGATATCTCAAGCAAACCACCCGCAACCATAGAATGGGAATGATCCATTTTTTCTAGCTCTTATTTTTATTATAAAATTTTTATAATAAAAATAAGGCTAGAATTTATTTAAGAAATTTCAAGGAAGAAATATGCATGGAAAAATAGCTATTTATATGGATTCTACAGGACGTGGAACCGTTACAAACTCAGCAAATACCTTTTTTGACTTCAATCGCCAAATTTGGAATGATAAAAAAAGTATGCCAAGTGTTGGTATGCTTGTGGAATTTAGAACTCTTTCTAGCGAAAAAAAAGCAGAAGACGGCAAGCCCGTTCAAACAAGCAAAACCATAACGGGTATAAAACCTTCAAAATTTCAAGAATTTAAAGAAGGGGATTTTATCACTGAGCATGATTTTTGGAAAACTGATAATGATGATGAATTAGAAGACTTGCAAAACTCAAGAAGAAGTGCTTATATAACAGAACTCTATAGAACAACAGACTTTGACAGTATAGAAAAAATTCCTCTTTCTTTTACTATACCTCAAGCTATACAAAAATATTTTGCCCATGAAATTTTATCCGTAGAAACGCTTCAAGCCAATCTACAAGATGAAAAGGAAATTCCTTGCATACTTGATTATCTTATACTTAAAAGATTTTTATTTAAAGCTTATGATACTTTAATTTTTATGGATAATAGCATAGACCAAACCCAATTTAGCGCGTTAAAAAGTATCATGATGCATTTAGAGAATTCATATAAGCAAATGATAGCTGATCAAAAACCAAATATCACTAAAATTTTTAACGAAACTTTTTTATCTTTGCAGTGTCATTACCAAGCTTTAGTAGCCACCATAGATACAAGAAAAAATCGTCTAGCCTCACTTGAAGCACAAATGAAAACTTTACAATCTGAAATAAATCTTAAAAGTAATGCGGCCAATGTAGACCCTGAAAAACTTAAAGCACGACAAGAAAGATTGGCTAAGCTACAAAAAGAAGCAGAATACTACAGAACAACACTAAAAAGACTTGATGCTATAAGGGAGGATTTTTATAAGAAAAATTACAATATTTTCGAAAATGCTTTTAAGCTTTCACGAGAAAAGCTCTTTAAAAAAATTGTCACAGGTTTAAATCTATGCGCAACCATAATGGATGTTAAAATTTGGCACTTATCTTTAAAATCATCAGGGGTTAAAAATTCTTATTTTACTATGAGCAATATAGAAAATTCTTTCTGTTCTCTTTCTTTTGCAGAACATTACTTAAGTCGCTTAAATAAATCCGCTCTAAATCCTTTTGACCAAAAACTTTTAGTGTATATTCAAAAAATTACAAAAGAACAAAGAAAAAAATTTTTAGTTGTCACATCGGATTTAGATTTATTATGCAAATTAAAAATTGAAAACTTTTCACAAAATCCATATTATTTAGTAAAATACGCACCTAAAAAAGTGAATTATCAGTCTTTAATGCGTGATAACACCTTTGATATAGTCTATATTGATGAAAAACATGTTTGGGAAAATGTTGCCGATATTATTTTACAAGGAAAGCATTTTGACAAATCAGGAAAAACCAAATTTAAACTGATTTAAGACATAGAAATTTAAGCTAAATTAAGTTATAATTTCCTTGCCTAAACAGTTTGTGGTATTTAAAGTGATCCAACACATTTTTATTAACTGCGATTGTGTGATTTACCGTGTTCTGTGGCATCGTTTGAGCTTTGAAAAAAGCGAGAAGTTGCAGCCTTTAAAAATTACCTAGCGGTTTTCTTTGACTTTTTGGGGTCAATCTTTGTTAAACGGCTGTTTGGGTTTAAAAGGAGATATAAATGAAAATAATGATTTTGGGTAGTGGTGCAAGAGAATATTCTATTGCTTTAGCCTTAAGAAGAGTAGACAAAAATTTAGAGTTTTATTTTGCTCCTGGAAATGGCGCTACCGAAAGTCTTGGAACAAATTTAAACCTAAAAGATCCAGTAGTTTTAGCAACCTATGCGAAAGAAAAAGGTTTTGATCTTTGTATAGTAGGAAGTGAAAGTTTTTTAGCTGAAGGTGTTGTAGATATTTTTAAACAACAAGGACTTGCTATTTTTGGGCCAAGTAAAGCTGCTGCAATGCTTGAAACCTCAAAATCTTTTATGAAAAGCTTTCTTAAAAAATACCGTATCAAAACAGCCAAATTTTTAAACACAAATGATATTGAAAAAGCAAAAAATTTTATACATAGTTTAACCCCTCCTATAGTAGTAAAAGCCGATGGACTTTGCGCAGGAAAAGGTGTTATCATAGCTAAGACTCATGAAGAAGCCATAGAAGAAACAGCTAAAATGCTGAGCGGAGAAAGCTTTGGAGATGCTGGAAAACTCGTTGTAATTGAAGAATTTTTAGATGGTTATGAATTAAGCATTTTTGCAGTATGTGATGGCAATGATTTTGTTTTACTTCCTGTAGCACAAGATCACAAAAAATTACTCGATAATGATCAAGGGCCAAATACTGGCGGAATGGGTGCTTACGCTCCTAGCTCTTTAGCGAATGAAAGCTTGCTTAGAAAAGTTCAAAAAGATATTATTTTACCGACTTTAGCAGGCATGAAAAAAGAAGGAGCGGAATTTTGTGGTGTTTTATTTATAGGCGCTATGATCGTTGGAAATAAACCTTATGTATTAGAATTTAATGTTCGCTTTGGAGATCCTGAATGTGAAGTTTTAATGCCTTTAATCGAAAATCCTTTGGAGCTTATTTTAGCTGCTACTCAAAGACGCTTAAGACACACAAAAATCAAAATCAAAAAAGAATTTGCAGTAGGGGTTGTATGCGCGAGTGAAAACTATCCTTACAAAAGTTCACCAAAAAGTGAAATTACTGTAAATAACATTCCTGAAAACTCTCATATCTCTTATGCTGGAGTAAGCCTAGAAGATGGCAAATTAATGGCTGATGGTGGAAGAGTTTTGGTTTGCGTTGGCACAGGAAAAAGTATAGAAGAAGCCCAAAAAAATGCTTATAAACTTTGCGATAATGTAAATTTCAAAGGAAAGCAATACAGAAAAGATATCGCTCATCAGGTTCTTAAATGAAAGAAAACTTACAAGACCGCTTAGAGCGTGAAAATCTAAAAATAGCAAGTTTTGGAAAAAGAGTTCTAGCTTTTTTAATCGATGATATGGTTATTTCTTTGATTGTGTTTATCATTTTTTATGATCGTCTAATCCAAGCAAAAGATTTATTTGAAACAACTCAAATTATAGGAAATTTTTATCTTGGCTTCATCTTGCTTCATTTTAGTTATCAAGCAATTTTTACTTATCTTTATGGGGCAAGTTTGGGAAAAATATTATGCAAAATTATCATCTTGGATGAAAATCTTCTTGACAAACCCAATCTCATCCAAAGTTGCATCAGATCTGCCATAAGACAGGTTAGTGCTATGGCATTTATGCTTGGATTTGCTTGGGCTTTAAGCAATGATTTACGTAAAGCTTGGGAGGATTATCTAGCAAGGACAATAGTAGTCGATGTGGCGTAAATTTTCCTTATTGCTAGGAACTAGCATAGCTTTAAGTGCAGCACAAGTTGATATTTACGCTCTTGATGCAAAAAAAGAAGGTGATATTCTTACTGCAAACAATGATGTTATTATTTTTTCTGATTTTTATTTCATCACTGCCAATAAAGCAATTTACAATGAAAAAACCGGAGATGTTGAGCTTTTTGGCGATGTTAACATCCTAAGGGGACAAAACGAAAGATCACATTCTGATTATGCTAAAATCAACCTAAATTCCAATCAAGCCGATTTTAGTAATTTTTTCTTTTCCAATAACAATCTTGAAGTATGGTTTCAAAGCAAAACAAGCCATCTAAATGATAAAGTCTTTGAAAGTAAAATTTCAGCAGTTTCAAGCTGCAATGTTGAAGATCCTGATTGGGAAATTCGTTTTTCAAAAGGCTGGCTTAACCGGGAAACCAATTTTGTTCATCTTTACAATGCAAGATTATATGTTAAAAATACCCCGGTTTTTTATCTACCTTATTTTGGATTTAGTGCTGATACTCATAGACAAAGCGGGCTTTTAATCCCAAAAATCGTTTTAAAAAGTAGCGAAGGCTTATACTATGAACAACCTATTTATATAGCCACTCAAGAAAATTGGGATTTAGAACTTGATCCACAAATTCGAACAAACCGTGGTTTTGGACTTTATTCTACTTTAAGATTTCTTGATTCTCCATATTCAACAGGAGAATTAAATTTTGGTGCTTTTAGGGAAAATAGCTCCTATTTTCACGATGAAAATTTGAAAAACCAAACCCACTATGGAATAGAACTAAAATACTCAAGAGATGATTTAATCAAATCTTTACTCAGTGATAATTTCCAAGAAGGCCTATGGATAGATGCAACCTATCTCAACGATGTGGATTATTTAAATTTAGGAAGTAGAGATTATCGAGATCTTAACTCGCTTGTAACCTCCAAAATCAATTATTTTTTAGCCGATGAAAACAATTTTTATGGAGCTTATGCAAGATATTATATCGACACATCTAAACTTAGCAACAATACAACCTTGCAAGAATATCCAAGCTTTCAATATCATAGATTTTTAAATAACCTTTTTGATGAACGCTTGCGTTATTCATTTGATGCTTCATTTCATAATTTTTATCGACCTGCTGGTTCTTATGCAAATGAGTTAAATTTAGACTTGCCTATCTCGTATCACAATGCTTTCTTTGGAGACTTTTTACACTTTACTTTTACAGAAAGATTTTATGCTTCTTTTGTAAATTATAGCAACGATCCCGAAAGAAACCATGAGCATTATTTTAGAAACACTCATGATTTTAATCTCTACACCGATCTTTCAAAAGCTTATGAAAATTTCTTTCATACTTTAAATTTAGGAGTGAATTACATTTTACCAGGAGCAAAATCAGGTAAAATCACGCAAGATTATCTTGAAGAATACGACAAAGAAAACGAACATACAAGTCTTTATGCTGTGCAATATTTCTATAACAACGAAGGACAAAAAAAACTCAAACACAGAT
This sequence comes from Campylobacter sp. BCW_6877, assembly GCF_001762445.1. NCBI lineage: Bacteria > Pseudomonadati > Campylobacterota > Epsilonproteobacteria > Campylobacterales > Campylobacteraceae > Campylobacter > Campylobacter sp. BCW_6877. The sequence continues at coordinate 296,297 of NZ_MJWW01000059.1, forward strand.
TTTCACTTGACTATCTCAATAAACAAAATAAATTCTATGAACTTGAAAATCTTTTAACTTATTATTTTAATGAAAACATCAATCTCAACAGCGAAGTGCTTTACTCTTATGAGCAAAGTCGCTTTACCAATGTCATCAGCCAAATAGAAGTCAATACAAATTCAAAATTTAATTGGATGTTTTCTCATGCTTATCAAAACGATGAGTATGGAAAATATAGCTTTATTGGCACAAGAGCAAATTATATTGCCACACCTAATTACAATTTATTTGGTGGAATTTGGTTTGATACTCAAAGAGCTCATGCAAACATGTGGGAACTTGGCTATACCTACCAAAGAAAATGTTGGAACTATTCTTTAATGTATAGAGAAAGAATCGATCCACAACTCACAAGTGGTGGTATCACAGCTAAAAATCAAAGCGGAGTTTATTTTATTTTCAACTTCTATCCTTTAGGAGGGGTAAAATACGATTTCTCTTTAGCAGAAAGTGAAAACAAAATTTAAAAAGGATGAAATTTGCTAAATATTTTAAAAAATTTTACGAATTTATTATCTGGTAAAAAAGGAAAAATAATGCAATACAGCATAGAAATTAACAAAAATACAGAAATATTTGATATAGATAAAGTCGCCAAACAAGCTGCTGGTGCTGTTTTAATGAGACAAGGCAAAAGCGTTGTTCTAGCTACAGTTGCAAGAGAAGAAAAACAAGTTGAAGAAGATTTTTTACCTCTAACCGTCCAATACATCGAAAAAGCTTATGCCGCAGGAAAAATCCCTGGTGGCTATGTTAAAAGAGAAACCAAGCCAAGCGATGCAGAAACCTTAACAGCACGTATTATCGATAGAAGCTTACGCCCTCTTTTTCCAAAAGGCTATGCTTATCCAACTCAAATCGTTGTGATGGTTCTCTCAGCTGATCCTAAAGTAGATTTGCAAGTAATGAGCTTAAATGCCGCAAGCGTGGCACTTTATCTTAGTGATATACCTATGAAAGCTCCAGTATGTGGTGTTCGCATAGGAAAGATAGATGGAAATTTCATACTCAATCCAAACAATGAAGAGCTTCAAAATAGCACTCTAGATCTCTATGTAGCAGGTGTAAAAGATGAGCTTTTGATGATAGAAATGAGAGCCTTACCTGATCAAAAAGAAAATGAAATTTTTATCGAAGCTCCTTATGCTGATGTTTTAACTCAAACCACTTCACAAAATATGAATGAACTTAGCGAAGATGAAATTTTAGAAGCTCTAAATTTAGCTCAAAAAGCTATATTAAATGGTTCAAATGCTTATGAAGAAGCCTTTAGCAAACACAAAAAAAATTCTCAAATCGAACTAAAAAATGAGATTGAACATCCTGAAATTTTAGCTTTTATAGAAAATAATTTCCAAAAACAAATCAAAGAAGCCATCAACCAAATGGCAAAAAGTGAAAGAGCAAGCGAACTAAATAAAATCGCTAAAGAAATTTTAAATCTTGAAATCGCTAAAGACTGGAGCGAAGAAAGTATCTTAAATACCTTAGCTAAAGTCAAACGCAAACTTATTCGTGAGCAAATTTTAAATGAAGGCAAAAGAGCTGATGGTAGAAGTTTAAACGAGGTGCGTCCTATCAGTATAGAAACCAATATCTTGCCAAACGCTCATGGCTCTTGTCTTTTCACTCGTGGACAAACTCAAGCTCTAGTGGTTGCAACCTTAGGCGGAGAAAACGATGCTCAAATGATAGACTTGCTTACAGAAAAAAATCCTATAAGCGAACGCTTTATGGTAAATTATAATTTTCCAGGTTTTTCAGTAGGCGAAGCAAGTCCTATCAAAGCTCCAGGAAGAAGAGAGCTAGGACATGGAAATTTAGCCAAAAGAGCACTTTATCCAAGCATAGATGAAAACTATCCTTATGTAATCCGCTTAGTCAGTGAAATTTTAGAAAGCAATGGCTCAAGTTCTATGGCAACGGTTTGTGGCGGATCTTTAGCCCTAAAAGCAGCAGGAGTGCCAAGCTTAAAACTTGTTGCAGGAGTAGCCATGGGGCTTATCTTTGAAGATAGCAAATTTGCTGTTTTAACAGATATCATGGGACTTGAAGATCATGATGGGGATATGGACTTTAAAGTAGCAGGAAGCAAAGACGGCGTTACTGCTCTTCAAATGGATATAAAACTAGGCGGAATCGATCAAGAAACACTAAAACAAGCTTTATACCAAGCCAAAGAAGGAAGAATTCACATCCTAAATATCATGGAAGAAGCCGCCAAAGAAATCGTAGTCAATGAAGAAGTTTTACCTAAACTTGAGCTTTTTAGCGTTGATCCTTCAAAAATCGTTGATATCATAGGGCAAGCTGGAAAAACCATCAAAGAAATCATAGAAAAATTTGGCGTTTCTATAGACTTAGATCGCGAAAAAGGTGAAGTAAAAATAGCAGGTAATCAAAACGAACAAATCAAAGCCGCAAAAGACTACATCATAAACATCACAAGCTCTCAAAAAGGAACTAAAAAAGGCTCTAAAGACAAAGATATATCAGACTTTGAACTTGGGCAAGAATTTCAAGGTATTGTTAAAAAAATCGCTCCTTTTGGAGCCTTTGTGGAACTTAAAAATGGTGTTGATGGTTTATTGCATAGTTCAAAAAGCAAGCATCTTAATTTAAGCGAAAACCAAAGCTTAAAAGTTAAAATCAGCGAAATTAAAAACGGAAAAATTTCTGTGGATTTGTGCGAGTGAGTGAATTTCTAACTCATCCTTTTGAGCCTTTTTTTGACAAGGATTCTAAAATCTTAATTTTGGGCTCTTTTCCTTCTATTAAATCAAGACAAGACGGCTTTTATTATCAACACCCAAGAAATCGTTTTTGGCCTATACTAGAAACACTTTTTGATGTAAAATTAGAAAATATCACAGAACAACAAGCCTTTTTAAGAAAAAAACATATCGCTCTTTGGGATGTACTTCAAAGTTGCAAGATAAAAAATTCAGATGATAAAACCATAAGTTATGCAAAAGCTAATGATTTAAACCTGATCCTTTCTCAAGCCAAAATCCAAGCCATTTTTACCACCGGACAAAGTGCTTATAAATTTTTTACTAAATTTCACTCTCATTTAAAAGCCGTAGCCCTACCCTCAACTTCTCCTTCAAATTTAAATTTTTCTTTTGAACAGCTTTTACAAAACTATGAAATAATCAAAAAATTTACAAAATAACAAACTAAGCATCACTCAAGCAAGAAAAGAAAAAAGCTAGTTTACATCTAGCTTTTGCGTGTTATCCTTAAATTCAAATTCCACTCTCTTAGCCCCAAAACCTTTAGCAATAGCTTCTAAAGTATCCTTAGCACTTTTATGAATTTTGCTTTCTAAATTTTGGATAAGATTTAAAGACAAGTCTTTAACCTCATCTTTGGCTTCTTTTATGAGTTTGTTTTTATCACTTTCGCTAAAATTAATTCCCGTACTATTGATAGAATCAGGCAGTAAAAAAGGTAAAAATTTAGCATTTTTTTCATCATAAAATTTCATATCTATGATGCTGTGTTTGTATCTACACTCTGGCATGATGATCTTATAAGCATCGTCCCCTAAAGGCAAAATATCAAAGTTTTTATCCCTTAAATCATACAAGAAAGTGATCTCAAATTCAAAAATCAAAGCAATCTGTCTTTCACTCAAAGACCATCCTAAAAGATTTTTCCAAATTCCATTAAAAGCACTATCTTTTTTAGTGACAATCTCTTTACTAAAAACCTGAAAAACACTTAATTCTCCTATGGATTTAAGCTGCATGATATCGCTAAAACTTTGCGTGCTTTTTTCTTCTATTTTAGGGCTTTTATACTGCCTAAAAAGCACTACAAACAAAAGCACAAGCAAAATCATCACTAAAACAAATAAAATCATTTCCATTTTAAACCTTTCTAAATTTATAAACCTTGATTTGAAAAGATATATTTTTTCTCAAACGCTAAGAAAATAAAAGCATTAATGATAAAAATCAAACACACAAAAGTAAAAACAAATTCCACGCTAAAATGCGAAGCCATAAGCCCTCCACCAAAAGCACCACAAAAATTTCCCAAAAATTGACAAGTTTGATTAAAACCAAAAATCACACTTAAATTTTTAGCACTCACGCTTTTTTTAAGCAAGGCATTCACACAAGGCAAAAGCCCTCCAAGCCCTATACCTATAAGCAAACGCACAAAAATAAGCATATAAACATTACTTGCTACAGCCTGCAAATAAAAGCAAATTCCACAAAATATCAAAGCTCCAAAAATAATCTTACTAGGCCCTATCTTATCAGCGATTTTTCCAAGTTTTGGTGCGAAAAAAAGATTGCTAATCCCACTTGCAGCCACCACTATACCCGCCCAAAGAGCTAAAGTTCCACCTTGATGAATTTGCTCAACATAAATACTTAAAATCGGCATCACTCCAAAAGTACCAAATTGTATCACAAAAGTAGTGATAAAAAGAACGATGATAAGGGTTTTGTTTTCTTTTACTTTTTGGGTATTTTTCTTCGCCTCTTTTTGAATTTTTCTTTCATGGATGAAAAAATAAATCGTCACAAAAGAACAAGCGATCAAAAAAGCCACCACATCAAAAACCGCACTAATGCTAAAAAATTCAGCCACAAAGCCACCAAACAAAGGCCCAAGCAAACTTCCACTTATAGAAGCCGTAGAAAGAGTTCCTAAAGCATAAGCGACTTTTTCTTTAGGCGCTATTACAGCGATAAACACAACAGCAGCAGAAGTAAAACCTGAAATTACTCCTGTTAAACCCCGCACAAAAACCACTTCTAAAGCACTATGAGCAAAACTGAGCCATAAGGTTAAAACCGACATCCCAAAACTTGCACGAAGAAGCATATTTTTATAACCATACTTTGCACCCAAAAAAGCCCATAAAGGCGAAAAAACAGCCATAAAAAGCGGAGTGATCCCAAAAGCAAGTCCTGAATAAAACGCTATTTCACTCGTATTAACATGTCCTAGTTCTTTGATATAAAAAGGCAAAATCGGAGCGATTTGACTAAGCCCCATACTTGTGGTAAAAACACCAAACCAACACACAAGCAAAGTTCTATTGAAATTTTCCATGGATTTATTGTATGATATTTTTTATAATTTTTAATTAAAACTCAAGGATAAAAATGAAAAAAATACTCTTTATATGCTTAGGCAATATATGCCGTTCACCTATGGCAGAATTTATCATGAAAGATCTTGTCAAAAAAGCAAATTTAGAAAAAGAATTTTTTATAAGCAGTGCTGGAACTTCAGGAGAACACGATGGAGAAGGTATGCACTATGGTACCAAAAACAAGCTTGCCCAACTTAACATAGAACACAAAAATTTCATAAGCAAAAAACTCACTCAAAAGCTTTGCGATGAAAGCGATTTTTTAATCACTATGGACAATTCCAACTTCAAAAATGTTTTAAAAAACTTCACCAACACCCAAAACAAAGTTTTAAAAATCACTGATTTTAGTCCTAGTCTAAACTATAATGAAGTCCCTGATCCTTGGTATAGTGGGAATTTTGATGAAACTTATAAAATTTTATCCCTAGCTTGTAAAAATTTACTTGTTTTTTTATCAAAATAATTTAAAACAACTATATATTACTTCTCGTTTACTTTTTAGACTTATACTTCTAAACGAACCGAAAAACATTCATAAGAAAAACTCCTTAAAATTACACGCCTAGCTTAAATCCCTTTAGCTAGGCTTTTCTTTAGATGTTTTTATCCTTCAGATTTAAAATTTTTACTATTTTAAGTGCTTCTTAAGAAAAAACTCCAAATTTATGTGCTACAATTACGATGTTTTATTAATTTTTGACAAGGAGAATTCTCATGAAACTAGTTAAACTTAGTTTAGTTGCAGCTCTTGCTGCAGGTGCTTTTTCAGCAGCTAACGCTACTCCACTTGAAGAAGCAATCAAAGATGTTGATGTATCAGGTGTATTAAGATACAGATACGATACAGGTAATTTTGATAAAAATTTCCTTAACAACTCAAATTTAAATAACAGCAAACAAGATCACAAATATAGAGCACAAGTTAACTTCAGTGCTGCTATAGCTGATAACTTCAAAGCTTTTGTTCAATTTGACTATAATGCTGCTGATGGTGGTTATGGTGCTAATGGAATAAAAAATGATCAAAAAGGACTTTTTGTTCGTCAATTGTACTTAACTTATACAAACGAAGATGTTGCTACAAGCGTAATCGCTGGTAAACAACAACTAAACACTATCTGGACAGACAATGGTATCGATGGTTTAGTTGGAACAGGTGTTAAAGTAGTAAATAACAGCATCGATGGTTTAACTCTAGCTGCTTTTGCTGTAGATAGCTTCATGGCTGAAGAACAAGGTGCAGATTTATTAGGACACAGCAATGTTTCATCTGCTAATAATTCAGCTCCTTTTAAATTAGACTCAATTGGAAATCTTTACGGTGCTGCTGCTGTAGGTTCTTATGATCTTGCTGGCGGACAATTCAACCCACAATTATGGTTAGCTTACTGGGATCAAGTAGCATTCTTTTATGCTGTAGATGCAGCTTATAGCACAACTATCTTTGATGGAATCAACTGGACACTTGAAGGTGCTTACTTAGGAAATAGCCTTGATAGCGAACTTGATGATAAAGCACATGCTAATGGCAATTTATTTGCTTTAAAAGGTAGCATTGAAGTAAATGGTTGGGATGCTAGCCTTGGTGGTTTATACTACGGTGATAAAGAAAAAGCTTCTACAGTTGTAATCGAAGATCAAGGTAATCTTGGCTCTTTACTTGCAGGTGAGGAAATTTTCTATACTACTGGTTCAAGACTAAATGGTGACACTGGTAGAAATATCTTCGGTTATGTAACTGGTGGATATACTTTCAACGAAACAGTTCGCGTTGGTGCTGACTTCGTATACGGTGGAACAAAAACAGAAGCTGCTGGTCATTTAGGTGGTGGCAAAAAGCTTGAAGCTGTTGCAAGAGTAGATTACAAATACTCTCCAAAACTTAACTTCTCAGCGTTCTATTCTTATGTGAACCTAGATGAAGGTGTAAACGCTAAAGAAAATGCTGATCATAGCACTGTAAGACTTCAAGCTCTTTACAAATTCTAAGAAGCTTTTAAGTCTAACTTCAAGGCGGGGTTTTACTCCGCCTTTTTTTATGCATTATTTTTAAAACTTAAATTTATATAAAAGATTTTCCCAAGCTAAAAGCTTTAGGAAAATTAAGACTTAAACCAATTAGCGATTTTTTCAAAAAGCCCTTTTTGCTCTTGATGCATACCATCTTTGATACCAAAACTTTCACTTAGTTTTTCTAAAAGTTCTTTTTGTTCATCGTTTAAAGAAGTTGGGAATTTGATAGAAATTTGAACGATTTGATTTCCTATGCGAGAACTATGAACATCTTTTACTCCTTCTTTTTCAAGAACAAATCTTTGCCCATCTTTAGCACCCTTTGGTAAATTTAAGGTCGCTTCACCGCGTATGGTAGGTACTTTTATACTCTCTCCTAAGATAGCTTGAGTAAAAAACACTGGAAATTCTATATATATATCATCATCATCTCTGATAAAAGTATCATCTTCAGCAGCGATGATCTTAACATACATATCCCCTCTAGTGCCATTTTTTAAGATATTACCTTTAGCATTGACACGAAGTTTCATACCTGTATCTACACCTTCTGGGATATTAAGCTCGACACTATCTTTGCTTTCATTATAACCTAAACCTTTACAATCGCTACATTTTTCACTAGCTTTTTCTCCACTTCCTTGACAATCAGGGCAAGTTTGTGCAAAAGTGATAAAACCTTGAGAAATTCCAACTTGTCCTCTACCTTGACACTTTGGACAAGTTTGAAGTTTTCCATCTTTAGCCCCTGTTCCATTGCAAGTTTTACAAGAACATTTATAAGTAAAGTCTATATTTTTCTTGCAACCAAAAATCGCTTCTTTAAAACTTAATTTTAAATTAACGATAAAATCGGAAGGGATTTTCTCATCACTTGAACTCTTTCTACGACGCGATGATGAGCCAAAGCCTTCTCCAAAAAAACTAGAAAATATATCTCCTAAATCCTCAAAACCACCAAAACCTGAGCTATTAGAACCAAATCCACCGCCTTTTAAAGCATCTTTTCCATATCTATCATAAATAGCTCGCTTTTCATCATTACTTAAAACCTCATAGGCTTCATTAACAAGCTTAAATTTCTCTTCTGCTTCTTTATCGCCTTGGTTTCTATCGGGATGGTATTTTAAAGCCATTTTTCTATAGGCTTTTTTTATGGTTTCTTTATCAGCATTTTGCGTGATTTCAAGAATTTCATAATAACTTATTTCCACATTATTCCTTTAAAAAATTTAAAATTTTGCTAGAATTTTAATCTTAAAAATTCAAAAATCTAATTTTAGCAAAAATAAAATCAATAATTTATCAAATTTTAAATAAAATTATGCAAATATTATAAATCTTAGATAAAATTTAAAGGATACCAAAATGATTAATGTGTTGATGATAGAAGATGATCCTGATTTTGCGCAATTATTATCTGAGTATTTAGCGCAGTTTAATATTAAAATCACAAATTTTGAAAATCCTAAAAGTGCCTTAAATGTAGGCGTTCAAGGCTATGATTGTCTAATCTTGGATTTAACTTTACCAGGAATTGATGGTCTTGAAGTTTGTAGAGAAATCAGACAAAAAAGCAATATTCCCATTATCATCTCATCAGCTAGAGGCGACTTAAGCGATAAGGTTGTAGGGCTTCAAATTGGTGCTGATGATTACCTACCAAAGCCTTACGATCCAAAAGAAATGTATGCAAGGATTATGAGTCTTATTCGTCGCACAAAAAGAGTTGAACACGCAAATAATGAAAATATTAATTCCGCTTTCAAAATTGATGAGAGAAGGCATGAGATCACCTATGAAGATAAGGTTTTAACACTTACTCCTGCTGAGTTTGAAATTTTAGAATACCTTATCCAGCAGCACGGATATAGCGTTTCAAGAGAACAGCTTGTAAGTCGCTGTAAAAATCTAAAAGATAAAGATTCTAAAAGTCTTGATGTTATCATTGGTCGATTAAGAGTAAAAATAGGAGATAGTTCAAAATCCCCAAAACATATTTTTTCTGTTAGAGGTATAGGATATAAACTAATAGGATGACAAAAAATTATTCTATTTATACCAAGCTAATTATTTTATTTGTTGTTACTTTTTTCTTAGTTTGTGTGCTTTTTATCGTTCTTTTGAAAATAGAAGGAAGTGCTTACAACGAAGAAGAAAGTTTAAAACAAGAAAATCTTATAAAAAATTTACTCATCTCCTATGAAAACACTTCAGGTGCTAAAATAGGATCCTATCTTGAAAATAGCGGTTTTAATACTATACAAAACCCCTATCTTGTAAAAAGCATAAGAAATAATGGACAATCACTTTTTAAAGCAAATGGAGAATTTTGCACCCTTTCTTCTTTAAAATATCATAGCAATCTTTATTTTGATGTTCAATGTAAAGATTTTGATGGCTTATACGAAGAAAATACTAGCGATAGAGTTTATAATCTTTTATTAATAGGATTTTTTTCTTTTTCTTTGTTGGTTGTTTTTATGTATTTTTCGGTATTAAAATCTTTAGAACCTTTAAAAAAATTAAGAAGGCAAGTTGCTAAAGTTGCAAATGGGGAGCAACCTGATTTTTTAGATTATCAAGAAGATGAAGTAGGAAAAATCGCCTTTGAATTTCAAAAAGCTTTTAAAAAAAATCAAGAATTAATCCAATCAAGACAACTTTTCCTAAGAACAATCATGCATGAGTTAAAAACCCCTATAGGAAAAGGGAGAATTATTTCTGAAATGATCAAAGAAGACAGACAAAAAGAAAGACTTATCGCTATATTTTTACGTATGGATTCTTTGATCAATGAATTTGCCAAAATCGAAAATTTATTTTCAAAAAACTACAACTTACACTTTAAACCTAGTCGTTTTAGCACTATACTTGAGGAAGCTAAAGAACACCTTATGAGAGATGATTTTAATAAAGTTGTAAAAGTCGATATCAGAGATGATGCTTTAATCAATGTTGATATGGAAATTTTCTCTGTAATTTTAAAAAATCTTATCGATAATGCCTTAAAATACTCAAACAATGGCACTTGTGAGCTTTTTTGTTGTAAAGAATGTTTTACTATTAAAAATCCAGGCAAGCCTTTAGCAGAGCCTATAGAACATTATCTTGAAGCTTTCGCAAGAGAAAAACACAATCAGATCAAAGGTATGGGGCTAGGACTTTATATAGTTTCAGAGGTATGTAAACTGCATAATTTTGATTTGATTTATTTTTATGATGATGGAAAGCATTGTTTTAAAATTTTCTTTGGAGATAAAGAAAAATAATGGCAAAAGGCCTAGAAAAATTCAACGAACTTGTTGAAAGTTTTGCAAATTTACCTACCATAGGGAAAAAAACTGCCATAAGGCTTGCTTATCACCTTTGCATAAATAATCAAATCGATGGTATGAAACTCGCACACAATATAGAAAATGCTATCCGCTTTATAAAACCTTGTGAGCAATGCGGTGCTTTAAGTGAAAATGAGCTTTGCGAAATTTGCAGCGATGAAGAAAGAAATAAAAACATTTTATGTATAGTTGAAAGCCCAAAAGATATACTAACACTCGAAGAGAGTCAAAGCTACAATGGGCTATATTTTGTTTTAGATGAGTTAAATGAAGAAAAACTTGAAAAACTAAAGCAAATCATACTTAAGCTAAATATCTCTGAGCTCATTTTTGCATTGACACATAGCATTAATTCTGATGCAACTATCTTTTTTATAGAAGATAAATTTAAAGATTTAAACCTAACTTTTAGTAAAATCGCTCAAGGAATTCCAAGTGGTGTAAATTTAGAAAATGTGGATTTAATCTCTTTAAATAAAGCTATGAATTTTAGAACAAAAATTTAGAAATTTTTATAAGAAATATCGGCTAATTCTTGCAAGGAAAAATCTGCAATCTTTTCATAAACAAAACCTTCCTTGCTTAAAAAATCAAGTAAAGTTTTTTCCATGATTTTAGCCCCTTGTATAAGCTCATCTGAGAGCTTAAAACTCATCGCTTCAATACGCTTTGGCACACAAGCTAAGATGTGTGTTTTAGGCAAATCTCCTGCAAGTTCCATGTATTGTAAGGTTTGAAGCATTTCTATTTCATGAGCACTTCCACTCCAGCTAATTTTATTAGGCATAGCATCATAAGGAAAGAAAAATACATCTCCTATACTCGCATCTTGCGCTTCTATGCAGTCTAAAACGATAAGTCTATCGTACCTAGCGATGATATAGCTAAGTTGCAAAGCCAAAGTTCCACCATCAACAAAATCTAAAGTAAATTCAGGATGAGTGAATTTGTAGTTTTTTTCAAGTTGTTTGCAAAGATGAACGCCTAAGCCTTCATCTGCAAACATGATATTACCTATTCCAAGGACTAAGAATTTCAATGCTTTTCTTCTTTTACATATTTATATCCGCTAATAATAGCATCCATAGCACCATCTTTACCTTTTACTGCGTTAAAAATCGCCATGTAAATATGTACTGGTACAAAAATCATAATCACCCACATCAAAATTCTATGATAAGTTCTTACATCAGCCAAACCGCCCATTGCAGCTTCAAGTGGTCTTAAAATATGATATAAAAGCCCACCTAAGCCCTCATGATAAGTATGAGTATAAAGAATAAGCCCTGTAAGAATGATACCTAACATCACAAGATAAAAGAAAAAATAAGTTACAAATTGCAAAGGATTATAAACCCCTTTTAAATGCGGATGTTTTCCTAAGAAAATGTAAAATTTTACTTGTTCTATCCATAATTTGATATTAAAAATATCCCATACACTTCTGCGTTCTTTTGCACTTACCTTGTCACAAAAAAACAAATATACTTTAAAAATAATACAAGCGATTAAAACAAAACCCACCGCTTGATGTACTAAACGGTATTTTGCTTGCATAAAATTTACAGGTTCGCCGTTACTAATAGGACTTTGAAACACATAAGAAAGATAATACCCTGTGCCAATAAGAATCACTATAGCAATAGCTCTTACCCAGTGCGTTAAACGCAAACCTATGCTAAATTCATATTCAGCTTTTCTTTGCAATTTTTCTTCTTTGTTTTGCATGAAAGCCTCCTTATAAATTGACATTCACTTTATATTCGCTTAGATTATTGCCCTTAGTATCCATTACATGCACTGCACAAGCAATACAAGGATCATAAGAGTGAATTTTTCTAATGATTTCAAGCGGTTGTTTTACATCAGCGATTTTAAGTCCTATCAAACATTGCTCATAACTTCCACCTACGCCATTTGCGTCTTTTGGACTTGCATTCCAAGTAGAAGGCACCACAGCTTGCCAGTTTTCAATGACGCCATTTTTAATTCTACACCAATGGCTTAATGTTCCGCGTGGCACATGCCCCATATAGCGTCCTTTGTATTCTTTAGAATTATCGATCACATAAGGCGCACAAGTACTCTGATCTACTTTTAAATTTTCAACTAAATTATTAAACGCTTTTAAAGCATTATTTGCAACGATTTTTGCTTCAATACAACGCGCAGCTGTTCTTCCAAGTGTGCTAAATACAGCATTTAAAGGAAGTCCTGTTTCTTTTAAGAACTCATCTACCACAGGAACAACATTTTGACTACCTTTGGCATAATTTACAACGATATTTGCTAAAGGTCCTACTTGCATAGGGTTTCCTTCATAGCGTGGAGCTTTAATCCAGCTATATTTACCCTTAGTATCAAACACTTTAGAATGAACATTATTTCCATGATGATCTACACTTTCTCCATCTACAAGTCCTGTATAATTTGGATTTGTTTTGCCATCATAAGGATGTAAAGGTTCATTGTCTGCATACCAAGAATGAGTTGCCTCTTCAGTAATCTTATCTTCTTCTACTTCATAAACCTTGCTTAAATCTCCATTTTTGATAATACCACTTTCAAAAAGCCATTCATCTCTTCCGAGTTGGAATTCTTTAAAGGTGTAAAGATTATTTACCCCTATATCGTTTAAAACACTTGCTTCATGCGCATAAGCTTTTCCTGCCATCACAAGATCAGGATAATACGCACGATTAACAAAGTCTTGTACTTCTTGGAATTTAACCATATATTCACCCATTCTTGCAGGATCAAGTAAATCCATAACGCAAGTTACACCACCAACAGTTAAGCTTTGTGGATGTGGATTTTTAGCTCCAAAAATCGCCATACATTGAGCAATGATTCTTTGGATTCTTAAACATTCTAAATAGTGAGAAAGAACGATTAAATTTTGCTCAGGACTTAAACGATAAGTTGGGTGACCATAGTACGCATTAGCAAAAGGTCCTAAATTTCCTTTATCTACGAAAGTTTTAAGTCTTTGTTGCACTTCAAGAAGTTTATCCGCACCTGTTGCATAAGGATTTGGAGTGTATTTAAAAGCTTCATCGCTTGCTTTTTTAACATCAGCACTTAAAGCACTTACCACATCAGCCCAATCAAGCCCATGAAGTTGATAAAAATGTACAATATGATCGTGTAAGAATAAAGCCGCATTCATTAAAGTTCTTGTTAAAAGGGCATTTAAAGGCGGAGTAATACCTAAAGCATTTTCAACAGCAACTATACCTGCTTTATAATGTGAAAAAGTACAAACTCCACAAATTCTTTGTGTCATAAAACCCGCATCTCTTGGATCACGCCCTTTTACTATGGTTTCAATACCACGCCACAAAGTAGAGCCAGCATAAGCTTCTTTTACCACATTGTTATCATCAACAACAACTTCAACTCTTAAATGCCCTTCAATTCTTGTAATAGGATCTACGATTATTTTTTGACTCATTTTTATTCCTTATCTTTTTGCATGGAAGATATAACTGCGTGCGCTGCTATAGCAACACCTGTGAGCGTAAGCACGCCTATGCCGATTTTATCTGAAACACTATCCGCGCCCAAACCAAAAACAGTATCAAATTTACGACTAGCCATAGGCTCCTCAAAAGGTCCCATAGTATCCCAAAAATCAGGCTCGGAACAACCTATACAACCATGCCCTGCTTGGATAGGCCAAGAAGTGTGCTGGTTAAATCTCTCTCTTGAACAGTTATTGAAAGTATAAGGCCCTTTACAGCCTACTTTATAAAGACAAAAACCTTGTTTTGCTCCTTCATCTCCAAAGGCATGCACAAATTCACCCGCATCAAAATGTCCGCGTCTTTCACAAAGATCATGAATTCTTAAGCCATAAGCCCATTTTGGCCTATTATATACATCAAGTGCTGGTAACTCACCAAATAATAAATAATGAAGCACATTACCCACTATATTTTTTTCACTTGGAGGACAGCCTGGAACATTGATCACAGTTTTGCTTGTTACTTTACTTAAAGGCTGCGCATTACTAGGATTTGGTCTTGCTGCTTGGATTCCTCCAAAGCTAGAACAGGTTCCTATAGCAAAAATAGCCAAAGCATTTTCACTTGCCATTTTTGAAAGCTCATAGCCTGTTTTTCCATGTGCACCTATGGTTAAAAAATGCTCTGTATCACCCATAGGGATGCCACCTTCAACCATTAAAATGTATTTATTTTTATGTTTTTGAATGGCACTTTCTAAATTTTCTTCAGCTTGCCAACCTGCTGCAGCCATCACTGTTTCGTGATATTCTAAAGAAATATAATCAAAAATCAAACTATCAATCGTTGGAGTATCACTTCTTAACAAACTCTCACTACAGCCTGTACACTCAGCCATATGAAGCCACACAACAGGAAGTCTATCAGCAAGCTCAGCAGCTTTTGCTACCATAGGAGTAAAACTCGCTGGTAAAGCCAAAAATGCCGTCATAGCACCTGCCCATTTCATAAAATCCCTTCTAGAAAAACCTGACTTTTCTAATGCTTTTGCAATGCTATCATTGTCTTTTAAAGAAGGAAGCTTTTCAAGAGCCGATAAACGCGACTCTATTTGATGATAATCAATCATTATATTTCCTTTATAACATGAAATTTATTCTCTATAATAATAAAATAAAGGAAGTTAAAATAAAATTAAAAACTTACTCTCATAAGCAAATATTAGTATCAATCTTAATTAAAGTTTAATCATAAGCCTTTTTTGAGTTTGCGAATCAAAAATCTTGCAGGGTGAATAGCGTGGATGTATTTTTTTTCTAAACACAAGGGTTCATTATTTATCAATGCACACAAATACCTTGCCGCTAAAACACTTGTGCTAAAACCCCTTGATCCATGAGCAAAATTAAAATACAAATTACAAGACATTTTAGCTGGTTTTTGCTCCTTGTTTTTTGTCCATAATAAAGCTTTATATTCTTCTTTATAAAACACTTCATCATAAGCATTTCCAACTATCATAAAGCGATCACTCGAATAAGATCTAAAACCTACCTTAGAACCTATGATTTCTAATTTTGTATTTTTATCTATAAATTCGGCTATATTTTCTATATTTTGTTTATCATCTTCTTCTTTTGATTCTAAACTTGTATCAAGTCTATCATAACTTGCTCCAATCACTTGCAAATCACCTTTTATAGGACAAATATAAGCCTTAGAAGATAAAGGAAATGGAGAGTCTAAAAAAGGTTTTAGGTGTGTAACTTGACCTCTTACTTTACTTAATTTCATCTCATCATAAAAAACAAAATCTTTTGTATCTGCACCCATAGCATAAATCAAAACCGCATAATCACTTTTAACAATATTATTTTTAAATTTTAAAACAAAACACTCATTTTCAAATTTATAAGCTTGAAATTCATGATTAAAATATATACAAGCTTTACTTTTTTCAAAAAGATTTTTAACCAAATTTTTTGGAAAAATCACTCCACCATCTTCTAAAAAAGCTTGATTTTTTGAAATTTTAAGCAAAACATTTTCTCTTTGTGTGTCAAATCTTTCTTGCATCAAATCATTATGTGCAAACTCGACTACACCCTTAAATTCTAAATCTAAAATTTGTCTATAAAAACGACTTGCCTCTATAAAAGAAAGCTCTGAAAACTCCCCTAAATTTACCTTAGGCTTTAAGATTAAAGAGCTTAAAATTCCACTTTCATTTCCGCTTGCACCCTTGCCTAATTCTAAATGTTTTTCAAAAACATCTATTTCAAAACCCCTTAAACTAAGCTCATAAGCTAAAACAGCACTTGATATACCTGCACCAATAATAGCTACTTTTTTATTTTTTAAAGATGAAAATGTTCTTGAAAAATACGCTTCTTTATCTTTAAACTCAAGTTCATTTTCCAAATAAGCTTTAATCATTTCTCTTTTTCTAAAACCTTTGGTTTTTTCTACTCTAAAGCCATATTTTTTTAAATTTTTTTGTAAAAAACTTGCCGAAGAAAAGGTGCAAATTTGTGCATTTTTTTTAGAAAGTCTTGCCACTTCAAAAATTAATTTTTCATCAAACATTTGCGAGTTTTTATTTGGAGAAAATCCATCTAAATACCAAACATCAGCTTTAAAATCTAATTCTTTTAAAATAGCAATATCTTCAAAAACAAGATCTAAAAAACAATCTTCAAAATAAAAACGATAAATTCCTTCTTTAGCTTTAGGATAAAATTTTAAAAATTGCTCTAAAAGCTCTTTAAACTCTTCATAAAATCCTAGTTTTTGATAAATTTCTCTTAATTGTTCTTTTTCGATATAAAAAGCTTCTATACTGATATAAAAAAGTTTTTTGGGACGCTTAGAAGGAGTGGTTTCTAAAAAGCGTTTCAAAGTAAGAAAAAAATTTAAACCTATACCAAAACCACTCTCTGCGATAATGAAATTTTCTTGATTTTTCCATTCAAAAGAATGAGTGTAAACAAATTTGCTTTCATTTAAGCCATCTTTGGAATTAAAATAAAAATCATCAAAATCCAAAGAAAAAGGAGTATTATCCTTAAAAATTAGCTTAGCTTTTTTCATCGGTTGTTATAAAAATAACTCTCAACTCCATCAGCAATACCCTTAACCAATAAATCTTGAAAAGCTTTATTGGCGATTCTTTTACCTTCATTTGGATGTGTGATATAGCCAATTTCAATCAAAATTGCAGGCATTTGCGCACCCACTAAAACCCAAAAAGGTGCTTCTCTTACACCGCCGTCTACAATTTTATACTTTTTGCGTGTTTGAGTGAGTATATTTTTTTGTACATCAATGGCTAGTTTATTTGAAGCAACGATTTTTTCACGATTTAAGAAATTTAAAATACTTTGTTTTGAGAAATAATTAATCTCTTCAAAATCCCCTTGATTTTCTTTTTCTGCTGCTTTTTTACTTCTTTCGCTTCTTGCAGGACTTAAAAAGAAAGTTTCCACGCCTTCGCTACTTTTAGCCTTGGCAGCATTGGGTGCTGCATTAGCATGTATAGAGATAAACAAATCCGCTCTTTTATCATTAGCATATTTAGTTCTATCGCGAAGATTGATAAATTTATCCGAACTTCTAGTGTAAAGCACTTTATAACCGCGTTTTTTAAGTTCATTTCCAAGTTTTAAAGCCGCGCTTAAAACTATATCTTTTTCTTTTAAACTTCCTTTTTTATCA
Organism: Campylobacter sp. BCW_6877; assembly: GCF_001762445.1. Taxonomy (NCBI): domain Bacteria; kingdom Pseudomonadati; phylum Campylobacterota; class Epsilonproteobacteria; order Campylobacterales; family Campylobacteraceae; genus Campylobacter; species Campylobacter sp. BCW_6877. The sequence continues at coordinate 313,993 of NZ_MJWW01000059.1, forward strand.
CTTAGAGCACCGCTATCTTTTCCACCATGCCCAGCATCGATAACTATAAGTTTTCCTGATTTGTATCTCGTACTTAAGGTTTTATTAAAACTTTGAGTTGCTTTTTTATCTACATTTTGACTTGAAGTTTGCGCATGAAAACCTAAAGTGAGATTTTTATTATCCAATTTTTTTAAAAGTTTAAATTCTTTAGGAGCACTCAAAACCACACGAACAATTTTTGGATTATATTGCGTAACGACAATTGTATTTTGTCCAAAGGTAAAGCTTTTTCTATTACCTTCTAACACACCTTTAAAACTTACAACATACCGGAATTTTTGATCTTTGGTTTCAAATATTGCTATTTCTTTTTCATCCAAATCATCGCTCAAATTTAACACCACAGCGTTAGAAATTTTATCCACATCTAAAACATATAAAGGTCCTTGATCTTCTTTTTCGTTATTGGTTTTTTTATCTTGTTTTTTTATTTCTAAAACTTTGGTTTTAATTTCTGTTTTTTGATCTTGCTTTTTCTCTGAAATTTTACTAACTTGCTCAGTCTTTTTTTGGCTAGTAATTTCTTTTGAAAAAATTATTTTTTCTTCTTTAAAAGATATATCAATAGGAATTTTTTCTTTAGCATAAACCACTATGCGTATGGTTTTGGGATTAAATTGTGAAATCACTAAACGATAGTCATCAAATTTAAACTCTTTTTTACCTCCTTCTAAAACCCCATCAAAATCACTAATAAAACGATAGTTTCCTTTTTCATCTAAAGCAAAACTTTTTAATTGATTCTTATCTAAATTTGCATTTAATTCAAGCTCTACACCTTGGCTTGTTTTACTTGACTTTAAAACGTAAATTTTATCATCACTTTTTGTTTTAGAAACGATACTACTCTTTGGCTCTTGTGAAGTTTTAAAATCTATTTTTTCTATATTTTTTATTTGTTCATTAGGTGATTTTTTTTCACTTTTTTGAACTGTTTTTACAGGTTTAAAAGTTGACTTTTCAGTATCTTGAGAAATATTTTGAACCTTAATATCTTTAATAACAGCCTTTCTTAAAGCATTGATACTTGCTTCGCTTATACCACTTTCTTTTAACTCATTAGCATATGACTTGTCGTCTAAATTTAAAGTATTTGAACTGATGATCAATCTTTTTAAGATTTCAATTTTAGTTTTTTCATCTTCATTGATAACACTTTGTATATAAAGGCTTTTTAGCTGATGATGAAATTTTACTTGCACTTCGCTTTTAGAACCGATAAAATTTTTATCGAAATTTGCAAGTTCATTTTCATAAGCTCCAAAAAGAGTTGTGAAAACAAATACTAAAAATACAAAAATTTTAGCCATTATTCACCATTAACCAATTTTTCCATAAGTTCTTTAACGCTGATAAGTTTATCTAAACGATATCCATTTGCACCTGTAAAGAAAAGTCCTGTTTCTTTTTTACCTGACCATGCATCAAAAAGCCTATCTGCTATACAATACCCTACTTTAGTCGCCTCTTTTCCGCGTCCACAAGGTGCTACACAATTGCTTATACAATTGATCTTTGGACCCATTCTTTTATCTACCAAATTTAAAAGATTGGTTCTAACTCCACGAGCAGGATAGCCCACAGGAGATTTAATAAGCTCTATATCTTCTTCTTTAGAAGCTAGTAAAACGCTTTTAAACTCTTCACTTGCATCACATTCAAAAGTTCCTATGAAACGCGTCCCCATTTGAACACCACTAGCTCCTAAAGAAATAGCGTTTTCTATATCTTTTTTATCCCAAATTCCACCTGCGGCAATCACAGGAAAAGATCCCCAATTTTTAGCCTCTTCTACCACAGGAGCGATTAATTTTTCTAGCTGATAATTTGGATCTAAGCACTGCTCATAAGTAAAACCTTGATGACCTCCACTTTTTGGCCCTTCTAAAACCACTGCATCAGGTAGGCGGTTGTAACGGCTTTGCCATCTTTTGCAAATAATTTTTAAAGCCTTTGCAGATGAAATAATAGGCACTAAAGCCACATCAGGAAAATCTACAGTAAATTCAGGTAAATTTGTAGGAAGTCCAGCGCCTGAAACAATCACATTAAAACCAACCTCACAAGCATCGCGTGCTATTCTTGCATAATCATTACTTGCACATAAGATATTACACCCCAAAGGTGCATCGCCACAAACTTTTCTTGCATTATTAATTAAAGCTTGCAAACCCTTGCGTGAGTAAAAATTTTCACTTCCATAAGGCTTAGCGTTTAATTCTTTACTCGCATACTTTCTTTCTTCATAATATCCTGTTCCCACAGAAGAAATGATCCCAAGTCCACCATTTAAAGAAACTGCAGAAGCTAATCTATCCCAGCTTATGCCTAGTCCCATTCCCCCTTGAAAAATGGGATATTTTATAGTATGTTTTCCTATTTGTAAGGGTTGTAAATTCATTCTTTTACCTTTAATTTTGCAAATTTTCTTTTACCTATTTGTAAGATGTATTCTCCTCGTTCTAAATGCATTTGCTCGTCGCTAACTTTTTGAGAATTTACACTTACTGCATTAGCACTGATGCTTCTTCTTGCCGCAGAAGTAGAACTTTCCAAACCACATTCAACCAAAGCCTTAGCAAGCCAAATTTTTCCTTGTATTTCAAACTCAGCCATATCACTTGGTAAAGCATTTTGAGAATGAATCCTATCAAATTCAGACTTAGCATTATTAGCCTCTTCTTTGGAGTGAAAACGCTCCGTAATCTCTAAAGCTAAATTTTCTTTAGCTTTTTTAGGATGTAAATTGCCTTGTTCTATATCTTTTTTTATTTGCGCGATTTCTTCTAGGCTTTTTTGACTTAAAAGTTCATAATATCTAAACATCAATTCATCGCTAATACTTAAAATTTTAGCATACATATCATTAGCTTTTTCTGTAACACCAATGTAATTATTTAAACTCTTACTCATTTTGTTTACACCATCTAAACCTTCGAGTAAAGGCATCATAATCACAGCTTGTTCTTTCCCTATATTATAAACTCTTTGAAGCTGTCTTCCCATTAAAAGATTAAATTTTTGATCCGTTCCGCCCATTTCAATATCACTTTTTAAAGCCACGCTATCATATCCTTGAAGCAAAGGATATAAAAACTCGCAAATCGAAATAGGGCTTTGCTCTTTAAATCTCTTGGTAAAATCGTCACGCTCAAGCATTCTAGCTACACTAAAAGTTGAAGTAAGCTCTACTATACCCGCAGCTCCAAGTTCATTAAGCCAAGTAGAATTAAACTTAATCTGTGTTTTTTCTTTATCCAAAACCTTAAAAACCTGTGTTTCATAAGTTTTAGCATTGATTAAAACTTGCTCTTTATCCAGCTTTTTACGCGTTGCACTTTTTCCACTTGGATCACCAATTTGTCCCGTAAAATCTCCAATCAAAAACTGCACAATAGCTCCATGTTTTTGCAAAAAAGCCATTTTTGTTAAAACCACGCTATGACCTAAATGTAAATCAGGTGCTGTAGGATCAAATCCTGCCTTTATAAAGAAATTTTCACCCTTTTCATAATAATTTTTAATTAATTTTTCTATTCTTTCTTCATCAATAAGCTCTGCACAGCCACGCTTAACTTCTGCTAATATTTTTTTTATATCCATAATAAACCTTTTTAACCTTCTTTATAAGCATCATTTAAAGATGTAAAATCTAAAATCTTACAACGAGATTTTAACCTATCCTTGACACTATCTGGGTTGATATTATCAGGAATTTCCATTGTAATCTCAAAATAATCTACCGCCGAATTTAAATCACTTGATAAATTAATTGTTAATAAATTTATCTGCATTTTAGCTAAAAATGTCAAAAATTCCGCTAAAACACCTTTTTTATTTTCCAAAGAAAAAATCAATTTATAAGATTTAGGGATATTAGAATCCCATTTTATAAATACCATATCTTGATTATTATCTATCATTTTATCAGCTCTATCGCAAAGCTTATGATGGACAATAGCGTTACCACCTTTAACAAAAGCTAAAACAGCATCACCTCTTTTTGGATGGCAACAAAAATCAAAATCCACATTAGCAATTTTATGGTTACAATATAGAGTAAAATTTCCTATTTTTTGCTCTTTAATCTCATATTTATCAAACCAATATGACTTCTTGGCGTATTTTTTAAGACCATTGACTATATCTTTCAAATAAGCACTATCTGTTGCTACTTGTCTAATGCGTCTGACTAAATTTTCTTTTTCTATCCAAGTTTCAATTCTATTTTTATCAACTCCAAAAATAAAACTTAATATATTAATAGAACTTGCTAGATTAATCTCTCTGATTTTCTGCTTACAAAATTCCCTTATACTTGCTTTTGCTTTTCCTGTTTTAACACTATCTATCCAAGAACAGCGATAAAATTTATCATTGCTAGTAACCACTCGCACAATATCGCCATTTTTAAGCTCAGTTAACAAAGGCACTTTAATACGATTTACATAAGCACTTTTTGCATGAAGCCCTACTTTGGTATGCACTTCATAAGCAAAATCAAGAACCGTTGCACCACGAGGCAAAGTGAAAATTTCTCCCTTAGGAGAATAAACTGCAACATCTTCAACATAAAGACTATCTTTAGCATATTCATAAAGTTCAATAGCATTATAATCTTCTGCATTTTCAAGATTGTTTATACTTTGCATTGAAATATCTGTAAGCCAATCAAGACGAGGCGCAACCACGCTGCCATCTTCTTTATATTTCCAATGCGCTGCTATACCAAATTCCGCAATTTTATGCATATCAAAAGTTCGAATTTGTGCTTCTATAATACTTTTAGTATCAAAAAGTGTGGTATGTATGGTTTGATAACCATTTTGTTTAGGCAAGGCTATATAATCCTTAAAACGCGAAACCAAGGGATTAAAATGTGTATGTAAAATTCCCAAAGCCAAGTAACAATCACTTACTTTTTCAACCAAAATTCTTACCCCAAGTAAATCAAGAACTTCTTCAATACCAATGCCTTTTCTTTGCATTTTAAGATAAATAGAATAACTATGCTTAATGCGTTTTTGAATTTCAAAACTACCTTGTCTAAAGCCATTACTCAAAAATAAAAGTTCGATTTTGGAAATAAATTCATTTAAACCTAATTGCATTTCTTGATTATTGGAATTGATATAATTGTCAATAAGCTTATACTCATCTGGCATAAGATATTTAAAACTAAGATCTTCCAAATAATTTTTTATGCTTGAAATACCAAGTCTATGAGCTATTGGGGCATATACAACTAAAGTTTCTTCGCTGATTCTTTTTTGCTTATCTTCTCTTAGAATATCAAGAGTAAGCATATTATGCAGTCTATCGCATAACTTCACAATCAAAACCCCAACATCTTCAATGCTTGCTAAAAGCATATTTCTGAAAGTCAAGGCTGATTTAGTTAAACTTTTTTTAGATTTTGATGAAATGAGATTATCTTCTCTAATTTCTATAATTTTAGTAAGCCCTAAAACAAGTTTTAAAACCTCAGAACCAAACTGCTCTCTAAGTTCTTCTTCGGTGCAGTTTGTATCTTCGATCACATCATGCAATAAAGCAGCTAAAATATTGCTTTTATTTTCACTTAAAAATCCAACCAGTGTTGCTACTAAAATAGGATGTACCGCATAAGGCTCTCCACTTTTTCTAAACTGCCCTTCATGGCAAAATATACAGTAATCTACTGCTTTTTCAAGAATGGCATCGTGGCCACAAATTTCGAAAAGTAAAACCTTAGCAGCTTCTAAATCTTTACAATTTTTTACATTATCGATTAATTGTTCAAGTAATAATTCTTCATCGATTGGTTTCAACTAAACCCTCTAAAGTGATTTTATTTTCTGCAATTTCATATAAAGCTATATCTGCAAGTTTATTTTTATTTTTATCAAAATCCACTAAAGGAGTCGCACCATTTGCTAATTGCTCTGCTCTTTTTGCCACCACTAAAGAAAGACGATATCTATCATTGCCCATTTTTTCCAAAGCTTTTGCCGCTACTTCTTCTATTCTTTTATCCATAATTTTCTCCTTAATTATTTTTAACGATTGAACAAAGGCTAGTATCACCTTGTATAATTTTAAGCAAATTACCCTCTTCAAACATATTACAAACCACTATAGGAAGTTTGTTGTCTTTAGCTAAAGCTATCGCTGTATCATCCATCACTTTAATATTATCTTGCATAGCCTCATCATAACTTAAAGTATTTAAAAATACTGCATCATCAAATTTTTTTGGATCTTTATCATAAACTCCATTAACTTTTGTAGCTTTTATTACCATATCTGCATCAATTTCTACAGCTCTTAAAATAGCTGTTGTATCTGTAGTAAAATAAGGATTTCCAGTGCCTGCAGCAAAAACCACAACACGACCCTTTTCTAAGTGTCTTTGTGCTCTTCTCATAATATAAGTTTCACAAAATGCTTCCATCTGAATAGCACTTTGAACCCTCACTTCAAGCCCAGAGCTTTCCAAGGCTTCTTGAATGGCAATAGCATTGATAACCGTAGCAAGCATTCCCATATGATCGCCACTTGTCCTTTTAATCAATCCACCCTTAGCAGCACTTACTCCACGAATAATATTGCCACCACCTATAACTATGCCTACTTCTATTTGATTTTTTACAAGTTCTTTAATCTCTGAAGCTATGAATTTTAAAATAGAATTTTCTATGCCAAAGCCATTTTCACCTGCTAAAGCCTCTCCTGAAAATTTTACTAAAACTCTTTTTCTCTCTTGCATTATTTCTCCTTATTTAACTTGAAATTATATTTTAAATTCCATTAAATTTAGCTAATTTAAGCTAATGAGCTCCAAAGGATTGATATGAAAATTTTTTTGAGTTACTTCAAAAGTAAGATCATTTTTTATTCTACCCACTACGGCACCTTTTTTAATATTCTTACCAACTTTAATATTAGGAGCAATCTTATCTAAATGTGCATATATTGTATGTATGCCATTATCATGTTCAACAATAACAACTCGAGCTAGCATGCTAGTATCTTTGGCAAAAACTATTTTTCCATCTAGCACATTTTTAACAACTGCATCGCTTTTATTACTTCTTAAAACTACATTCTCGTTAAAAATTTTAAGATTATAAACAGGATCAACATAATTTCCAAATTTTTGCTTCACAGTAAAAGAATCTAATGGAGCTATGGTTTTTTTTCCTGTGTAACGCTTGACTGAACCTCCTTGATAGCTTGAACCTAATTGCCTTATTTGTTGATTATTTTTTACTATTTTAGTGTCATTTTTGCTTGAATTTACATTTTCTTTATCATTAATAATTTTTAATTGATTTAATGTTTTTCTAAGCTCTTCTTGCTGAGCTTGTAAGTCATCAAGTTTTTTTGCATATATGGTTCGATCTGTTTTTTGTTTGTTGATTTCGCTAATTTGTTTTTGTTTTAAACTTTGAAGTTTAGCTAATTGAGCGTTGTAATCCTTAAGACTATCATTGATTTTCTTAATCTGAGCTTGTTTATCATCAATAAGCCTATTTATTCCCTCATAATCTTTAGAAATTTTTAAAATTTCTTCATTTAAAACTTTGTTTAAACTTCCTAAAATTTCAAAAGCCATAAAACTTTCTTCACTTTCAATATAGCCTTGAGGGATAGGTAAATCATAAGCAAAATCTTTAGCCATTAAAGATATAAGCTTACTTTCCATATTTGATTTACTTTTAAGCAAATCTTCATTTTGGCTTGTAAGGGTGTTTAACTCTTGATTTTGAGTCTTAGCGCTTGCTTCAAGCTTAGAAGTTTGTGAATTTAAGCCTTCAATTTGTAAGCTTAAGTCTTTCAAACTTTTTTCACCATTTAAAATATCACTAGCCAAATCTTCAAGTTTTTTGTTTAGCTGTTCTTGTATACGTTTATTTTCTTCTAAACTTTTTGTTTTTTCATTTATAGCATTTGCTAAACTTATATCAACAAATAAAAAAAAACAAAAAAAGATAAGAATATTTTTTCTCATCTTTTAACCTTAAACATAACTGTATTTACACACAACAAGCAAATAAACAAAGTAGCTAAAAAAATTAAAGTCAAATGTAAAATAAAATTAATAGGTGGAAAAATAATATCTACAGCCTTTAAGCTTTCTTGGATAATAGAAAGATCAAAAATTTGGGTAAAAAAGGCAAGTAAAATAACAAAAGCAATAAAACAATCAACCACAACCACCTTATAAAGCATAAAAGATCTAAACCAAAACGGAGCTCCAAATAAACACATAATTTCAATACGATCGGTATGTTCATAAAGCCAAATTCTCATCTGTTTTAAAAACAAAACAAAGGCAAGTAAAATAATGATAAACAAAAATAACCAAAAAACAAATTTCATCAAAATAAGCAAAGAGTATATCTTATCATGGGTTTTGGAAAAAGTTTCAACCTTGCTAATGCCTACAATATTTAAAAGTTGATTTTTAATTGAATTTAGTTCATTTTGATCAGGTAAAGAATTTAATTTTAAAGTATAAAATTTTGGCAGAGAATCTTTTAAAACTTTCAAATTCTTTTCAGAAACATCATTTTTCAAACGATCGATTAAATCCTTAGGATCTAAAGATTCAAGTCCAGCAAAAAATGGCACTTTTGTTTTTACCACATTCTGATCAAGTTCAGTTTTGCTGACAACTATAATATTATAATCTTTATTAACAAGTTCTTCATAATGCTTTAAAGTTGCATTTGTAATCAAAATAAACTCAAAAGCAAACATCATAAACAATAAAGATAAAATTAAAGATAAATGTGTTTTAAAAAATTTCATTCATTTTTCCATTTTCTATATTAAAACGACGATAATCCACTCTTAAATTGCTAGGAATTCTATGTGTTACCACTATAACACAAGTTCCTAAAAGTTCTCTAGCAGACTTTAAAAGAGTCCATATAATATCAGAAGAATACTCGTCCAAATTTCCCGTTGGCTCATCGCAAAGCAAAAGCTTTGGATTATGAGCTAAAGCCCTAGCCATAGCGACGCGTTGTTGCTCACCACCACTAAGTTGATTAGGCAATTTATCTGCTTTAAAAGTTAAATTTACATGCTTTAAAAGCTTAGCAGCTTGATCATGGCATACTTTTTTACTATAACCTTTAATCATTAAAGGCAACATAACATTTTTTTCAACACTATATTCTTGTACAAGTTTATAATCTTGAAAAATAATCCCTATTCTTTGACGCAATTTTAAAAGTTCTAAATTTCCAATTTTATTCATCAAAGATCCACATACTTCAAGCTTGCCAGAAATAGGTTCTAAATCCCCATAAAAAGACTTTAAAAGCGTACTCTTGCCACTCCCACTTTTACCAGTAATAAAAACAAAATCATCATCCTTAAAAGCAAAACTCGCTTCTTTAATAACTAGTTCATCATAACCTAAAGTAAGTTTATTTGCTTGGATTAAATTAGGCATCCTTTTTCCTTAATTTCCCTTTTTAAATTTTTAAATTATGCTTTATTTTTGCTTAATTTTCAAGAAAAATTATATTTTAAACTGAACTTTTAAAATTTCTTTTAATTCATTTATCGCTTTAATATTTTCTTGAATTTTAAATGGCTCTTTAAAAGCAAAATCAATCGTTTTATCAAGATGCAAATAACAATGTTCAGGCTTATTAAAAGCTCCAAAAGCAACCTTTAAAAGCAAATTCTCATCTTGTTTATAGATGCTTTCAAAATGCAAGAAAAAATCATCTTTTTTTATAGTAATATTTTTAAAGTTCTGCTCTATTTTTTTCAAATCCTCTTTAGAAAATTCAACCGATGAGAGATTAAATTCATTTAACTCATAGTTTTTACACTCTTGGTTAAAATTCCACACCCAAAGATCATATATATTTTTTTCTTGCTTTTTCCATCTATCTTCATATTTGCTTGAAATTTCTAAATTTTCATTTTTTCTAAGACTAAATTTTGGCGCAGGAAAAGTCAAAAATTGCTCTAAAGTAAAATTAAAATACTCAAAGCTATCTGTTCTAAGCTCAAAACGACCATTTTGAACTAAAACCCTAGCACATTCTTTGCAAAAATCCTTCCCAATAACTCGCCTATGAGGCTTTTTGTCCCAAGGAACAGGAAAATGTAAAAAAATCTTTTCAACTGATTTTGATTTTAATACACTCAATAACAATCTCGCATCACTTTGGATTAGCAAAATATTATTTACATTTTGTGCCTTAGCAAGTTTAGCTACTTGAGTTAAAGCTGGATTGTAAATTTCCACCCCTAAAATTAAAACATTTGGATTTTCTTTTGCTTGATAAAGCAAATGTCTTCCTGATCCAAAGCCTATTTCTATATAAATTTTACCTTGAAGTCTAGATAAAAGTTCATCAAAGTTATCAACGATAAATGGTGTTTTTTCAATTAAAGCATTGTTTTTAAGTCCAAAAGCTTCATTGATAATATCCTCACAAAAACCTTCTTTAAAGATTTTTAAAGCCTTTTGTAGATAACCTATTTTAGAAGGTTTTGTATGTTTATCGCCTTTAATCACAAAACCATTTTGTGCTTTTTTAATCTGCAGAAAAAAACTCTCTTCTTGAACCTTTGTATAAATAAGACTAACATTATCATTCTTAGCAAGCCAAAGAAATTCAACATCATCCTTGCTATAAGGCAGATTCATTTCTTTGATCTTTTTGCTTCTAAAATTTGGCACTACTGAGCCGCCTTAACTTTGCTTGAAGGTTCTGAACGAAGCCCAGCCGAATCAATAGCAATAACTTCATAACTATATTCCACCCCTGGTAAAGCTTTTACATCTTTTAATCGCTTTTCTTTAATGCCTTTAAAAACTGCATTTTGCTCTCCACCATAGCGTCTTACTTCATATTCAACAGCTCTAGTATCATTATCACTCCATTCTAAATTTATCCCTTCGCTTGTGCTTTGAGCCAAAATAATACTAGGAGCCAAAGGATTATCTAAAGTTCTACCCTCTACACCATCTTTTGGCATAGGACTTTCAAGACCATCTTTATCCACTATTGTTACTTTATAATACTTGCTTTTACCTGCTCCTTCTACTATATCCTCATAAGAATTTTTATCAGTCTTTGCCAAAACACTAAAAGGAAGGAAGCTTGAGCTCGTAGAATAAACTTTATAATAAGAAAAATCTTCATATGTAGGAGCATCCCAAGTTAAAATGATTTTATTAGAACCATCTGTGCTAGCACTTAAATGCTCAACTTGAGGGGGTAAAGCCTTGCTTGTAGAACTTACAACTTGACTTGGCTCACTCTTTATCCCATTAAAACTCACAGCAATAATTCTATAACTTGAATTTTCATTAGGTTTTAAATCGCTATCGATGTATTCAGCGTTTAAGCGATTTTTTACTTCTGCAATTTTTTTAAATTCTTTATCATCACCTTTAGTTCTTTCAATAATATAAGAATCAACCCTAAAATCAGGATGCGGACGCCAAATAAGTTTAATACGATTAGGCAAATTGGTCACAGCTTGAATAAAAGGAACAGCTTCAAGTCTTGGAGCTGTGCTCACTTCTATAACCTTGCCATCTTCTGAAATTTGTCCTTGCTCATTAAAGCTTTTCATCATATAACGATACTTAGTACCAGGCTCTAATTTAGTATCTACATAATGAGTTTGAAACTTATCTTTAATAGTGCCTACAAGTTTAAAATCAGGATTTTCATCACTAGAACGATACAAATAAAATCCTTTGATATTTTCATTATATAAAGGCTCCCATTCAAAAGCAATATTACTCATATCACTAAGACTTTTTAAACTTTCAACCTTTGGTAAGCTTTCATTTACGGCAGGCTCTTTACTTGAAGCTAGCGAATTCATTTGCGAAACACTACAAGCGCTAAGCAAAAGAGTTAAAAAACTCAAGTAAAAACTCAAGCGAAATCTTTTCATCATTCTCTCCTAAATTAATTTGTTCAAACATAATGTTTTTAAAATCTTCCATCAAAGGTGCTTTAACAAAAATTTGCTCTTTAGTTTTTGGATGGATAAAATACAAAAAATAGGCATGCAACATTATCCTACAATCATACTTACCCTTATAACCATACAAACTATCGCCCAAAATATGGCGATTTAAACTAGCCAAATGCGCTCTAATTTGATGAGTTCTTCCTGTAAAAAGCTTAGCAGCCATCAGAGTTAAATTTTCAGTTTTTACTACATTTATAAAAGCTGATTTTGCATTTTTACTGAATTTATTTTCCTTATCTATGGCTATTTTTTTAATAGCATTAGAAGGCGAACGCATTAAAAATTTTTCTACTATAATTTTATCTTCTTTTAGTGGCAAATCAATTAACGCAAGATAAATTCTTCCCATGCTTTTATCTGCAAGCTGTTCGCTTAATCTTTGGTGGGTGAAATTATTTTTCGCTATTAGTATAGCCCCACTTGTATCTTTATCTAATCTATGAACAAGACCAGCTCTTATCTCTCCTCCTAAATTTGATAAAGTATATTTTTTTTCTATCAACCAATCCACCAAAGTGGCATTTTTAACACTACTTGCTCCATGAACGACTAAATTTGAAGGTTTATTTAAAACAAGCAAATCTTCATCTTCGTATAACACATCAATATCAAAATCCACTTCAAACTGAGGTTTTATCTCATCGTAAAGCTTTAAACTTACAATAGAAATAATATCACCATTTTTAAGCTTAAATGAATTTTTATCTTGAATTTTATCATTAACCTGTACGCAATCTTTTTCTATAAGTAAAGCAACTTGATTGCGACTTTGGTTTAATTTTTTAGCCAAAAACACATCAAGCCTTGAATTTTCATCTACTAAAAAAGTTTGCATTTTTTCCTTGGAGGTTTTGATAAATTTAAAATTTTAGTTTATAATTATAGCTTTATATTACTAACTGAAGGCAAATTTTGTTTAGATTAGATAGAAGAATTTTAACTCATTTTGACTATATGCAACCCATTTTATTTTTACCCATAATTCTTATTTCATTTTTCTTGATCTTTGAAGCTAATCCTTTTTTAGCAGAAAAACAGTTTGTTTATGCCTGTGTGGGATTGTTTGCTTTTATGGTTTTTTTCTTCTTTCCCATAAGGAAATTTATTTGGATTATTCCAGTTGCTTATTGGATTAATATTTTTTTATTGCTAAGCGTAGATATTTTTGGGGTTGAAAAATTAGGTGCTAAAAGATGGCTTGAAATTCCTTTTACTCACTTTACTATACAACCTTCTGAAATTTTTAAACCTAGTTTTATTTTAATGCTTGCTTATCTTATTTATCAAAATCCTCCTCCAAAAAATGGATACAAACTTAAACAATTCATCAAACTTAGCTTTTACATCATCTTACCTTTTTTGCTAATTGCAAAAGAACCTGATTTAGGAAGTGCTATGGTTTTACTACTTGTTGGTTTTGGAGTGCTTTTTATCATGGGAGTTCATTATAAAATTTGGTTAAGTATTGTTATAGCTATAAGTGTTAGTTCTCCTATTATTTATACACATCTTTTAAAGCCCTACCAAAAGCAAAGAATTCATGATTTTATTTCAGAAAAACCAAGCTATCAAGTAGCCCAATCAATGATAGCTATTGGAAATGGTGGTTTAACTGGAAAATCTCAAGATGAAGCTACGCAAACTCATTTTAAATTTTTACCTATTTCAACTAGTGATTTTATTTTCGCTTATATGATAGAAAGATTTGGATTTATTGGGGGATTGACATTAATTATATTTTATATTTTACTTATTTTTCATCTACTTAGTTTAAATTATAAACTTAAAGATGATTATTTTACTAGAGTTGCTATTAATTGTGTTGCATTATTTATTTTTATTTATGCGGCAGTAAATATCTCAATGACTATAGGTTTTGCACCAGTAGTTGGGATCCCTTTGCCTTTTTTTAGTTATGGTGGAAGTTCTTTTACTATTTTTATGATTTTTTTTGGAATTTTACAGCATTTAATCACTTTTAGATATTTTTGGATGGATATAAAGGCTAAATAAAATATTTTTAAGCATTAATAAGATATAATTTTATCTTTTAATTCAACTTAGGCGGATTTATAGCTCAGTTGGTTAGAGCAACCGGCTCATAACCGGTTGGTCGCAGGTTCGAGTCCTGCTAAATCCACCATTACTCTTTTTTATCAAATCCCTATTTTGCTTTAATATCTTAATCAAATGCCTATAATAAAATGTCTTAAAGCTTATTGTATATTGTTGTTTTTTGTTGTTTTTTGTGTTAAAATGTTGCGTAAAAAGTGGGTCACTTTTATAAAAATGGGTTACAAAATGGGCTACTTTTTACACCAAAATAGACACTAAAAAAGAGAGAAAATTAATGGCAAAAATTAACAAACTTACCGATAGTTTTTTAAAAAGCATTAAATGCGAAAGTGATAAAAAATTTATAAAATTTGCTGATCCGAGTTTAAAAGGCTTATATGTTTTTATTTATCCTAGTGGTAAAAAATTATTTAAAATAAGACAAGCAAATGATACTTATATAAAAATAGGAGAGTATCCTTTACTTTCCTTAGCAGAGCTTAGAGAAATCGCTTTAAATGCTTTTAAGCTAAAAGCAAAAGGACAAAACATAAAAAACGCTAAAAGACTTAAATTTGGCGATATATATGATGAAGTTTTAGAAAAATGTAAGGCTGATGGATTAAGCCTAAAAGAAATACAAAGAGGATTAAAATACAAAAATGGCGTTTTTAAGAATTTCAAAGATGTAGATATAGAAAGCATCAAGCGTTCACATATCATCGAAACACTTAAAACCATAGAGCATCAAATCCCTACACTTATAAAAGCTAAAGGCTGGATTAACAAAATCTTTAAATATGCTTTGCAACTTGAAATCGTAGAAAATAACCCTGTGACAAGTATTGATAATTCTATAGTTTTTAAAAAAGCTTCAAAAGTAATTCATCAGCCAACTTTACTAGAAAACGATAAAATTAAAGAATATATATTAGCCTTAAAAAAATCAGATCTTAAAAAAACACATAAAAATCTAATGCTTTTTAATCTTTTGACTGCACAACGCCCCGGTAATGTTATAAAAGCAACTTGGGATGAAATTGATTTAAAAAATGCTATATGGACTATTAAAGCTGAAAAAATGAAAATGAGAAAAGAACATATTATCACTTTAAATTCTCAAGCGCTTAAAATTTTAAAAGAACAAAAGAAAATGAAAGTCAATGATTATATATTTGCTGGAAGTTCAAAAAATGGGTGTAATAGCGAGAATATCACCTGTAATATCAATAAACGACTAGGATATAAAGGCATTCAAAGTGCACATGGCTTTCGTGCTATGTTTAGAAGTTTAGCCAACGAACATCAATTAGATCATGGTGTGAGTATGGATATAGCCGAGCAGTGCTTAGCACACGAGCAAAAAAACGCCATTTTAAAAGCTTATAATCGTAGTGAAAATATAGAATTAAAAAGAAAGTTAATGCAGTGGTGGGGAGATTATATCGAAAAACTTGCAGGGGATTTTTAAATCACCTTGCAAGTTTGCAACCATTTATCAATTTCGGCTTTTTCATATTTAAAAGTAGAGCCTATTTTAATCCCTTTAGGAAAATTAAATTTATTTTGATTTACTCGCATTCTCATTTTGCGAATTTTTAGCGGAGTAAATCCCAGATACTCCGCTACTTCTTTTGTTGATAATAATTTTTCTATCTTACCAAATTTTGCCATTTCATACTCCTTTCTCTAAATCAAAGCCTAATTTTGCAATAATTGCTTTTTGCTCTTCATAGCTTAAAAAATTGCTGATTAAAATCAAAACATCACCAAAACAAAAGCGATTATAGCTCGTGCTTTGTTCTAGCACTTTAATTTCTAATGTATCACTTAAACTCTCAAGCGAAGCTGTTATTTTCCAATTTTTATTAATAGCTTTTAACATCTCATCGTTTGCATTTTGATTAAAAGCATTGTCGTTTCTTAAAAGCAACATTTCTTTTATCGTTTGCTTTAACATTTCTTGCGTATTTTCTAGCTCTTTTTCTAATGCTATTTTAGCTTTTATGTATTCTTTGAATTCTTTCATTTTTTATCCTTTCTAACTTAAGCAAATAGACTTCTTTCTATATGTTTAAACATAATTTCATTAGCACTTTTAAAAAAGTCTTTTTTAATCTCAAAGCCATAAGCTTTGCGGTTTAAATTTGTAGCTGCTAAAAGAGTGCTTCCGCTTCCAGCACATGGATCTATAACAACATCGCCTGCGTCTGTAAAAATAGTGATTAATCTTTCTAGTAATTTAACAGGCTTTTGTGTGGGATGTACTTTAGGAATACCTTCATCTTTTTGCCAATCCATGCAGTTATAAATCATCTTGCCATCATTATTAAATTTTGGAAGTTTTTCACGATATAAGATTAAAGCATATTCACAATTTCCAACTATTTTCATATTTGCTTTTAAAACTTGAGATGAGCTTTGTTTTCTAAAAACCAAATTTATATAATGATTAAAGCCATATTTTTTAGCTACTTCAATTAACATTGTTTGTTGTTCAAAAGAGCAAAAAACAATCATGCAAGGACTTTTACCGCATTCTTTAGGTTCTTTTATAAGCATTTTTGAGCAAAAGTGCATAAATTCGCTAACTCTAAAATCATTATCTGTGTCAAAAAATGCCTTGTTTGCTTTTTTGCTTTCTCCATTTTTATTATCCCCATTTATATACCATTCAGGAGATGAAGCATAAGCATTGTTGCCTAAATTATAAGGAATATCAGCTATTACAAGCTGTGCTTTTGGTATATTATATCTTTTAAAATTTTGAAAGTGGTCGTTATAAAGCTGTGGGTGAAACATCATCACTTCCTTTTTGATTAAATAAATTAGGCTCTTTTAAAAAGGCTATTTTTTCCATTATTTCATTAAATTCGCTCTGATAGTCTTTGATATTCTGATTTAATATGCTTCTTTCATCTTTAACTCTTTGTATAGATCTATGAATTGCTAAAGCTCTTTTGGTTAAAACTTCTATCTCTTGGTTTAACTCACCTTGATTTAATTCCTTTAACTGCTCTAATTGCTGATTAGTATTTTTTTTCATTTTTTATCCTTTTAATTATATTTTCAAGTTTTAAAAGTCCGCGTTCTAAAACTTCTTGTTCTTCTTTACTTCTTGCTTTTAGCTCATTTATTCCTTTTGCTGCAATAGAATAAAACACCAAATCAATTCGTTTGTAAAACTCTAATTTCTTTTTGTATTCTTCTCTTAGTCTTTGTAAAATGTTTTCTTTTTCTTTTTCAAATAAAGCTAAAACAAAAGAATCTGAAAAATAAAAACAAAGTCTTCTTTCTTTATTTTCCCCTACAATCTTTGCATCTTTAAAAAAGTATTTAAGATCATTATTTAAAACAAGTTTTGCTAAATCGTAAGCTTCTAATTCTCTTGTAATATTCATTTAACACCTCATTGTATAAGTTTTATTAAATTCTCTTGTGATCTTTTCTACTTTAAAGCTAGTTTTTAATTTATTATCACATTCAGGACAAAAGCCATCTAAACTCACGCTTTTTACATCGCCTATAATTTCATCAAGACCTTTAAAAAATTTAGAATTTGGCACAAATTCTAAGTTGCATTTTGAACATTTTATTGTCCCTTTAAAAATAAAATTTACTTTCATATTCTCTCCTAACTTGCCAAAGCGTAAGGCTTAAATATCTTAGCCCAACGTGGATTGTTTAAATACTTTGTTTGCTCAAGTATCACTCTCATATTAAAATGCCAAATTCCTATCATTCTTAAATAATCTTGCATAAGATCTAATGCATCATTGATATCATTTTCTATTCTATCTAAGAACTTATCCTTTATCTTCAATGTAAGCTCTAATCTTTTCCATCGCACAAATTCCCTTTTAATGTTTTCTTTGTGATAGTGCTTTTGTTTTTCGTATTTATCATAAAGTAAAATGCGTTCTAATTTATAGTATTTACTTTGAGGATTGTTGATATACATACTTGTTTTATAAGTATGAAAATCGCCAAAGATTTTAAGTTTACTAAACCTTTCTTGGTGTTTAAATTCTCTTGGTTTAGATACTGCTAGTTCATCATCAAAATCACAGGCAATATCCACACTATAAGCTTTAAACCTTTTTATCATTTTGCTTAAAATTTTCCACACTTCAGCTTCTATTTGTTTACTAGGCTGATAAAGCCCATTAAATTGCACCTCTATGTAGTAATCTTTTGCTTTTTTATTCTTTTTAGAAAGCTCAAAGCAAGCCTTAGAATTATCTAATATAATGATAGTATTTGAAAGGCTTTTATTTCTAGGTTTTATATTGATATAACGCATTTTAAAAGGATAAAATTTATCATTGGTTTTTATGCCTTTGAATTTGTCTTTTGCAAATTCATCAATGCTTTTGTTTCTTGTTGTGCTTCGCATTTTTTCAAAAAGCCCCCATCTTTTAAGGTATTTGTAAAAGGTTTTTTTATTGATAACGAAACGGAAGCTGTCGTATCCTGTGCTATGATTTGTTTGCATAAAATATCCTTTTCAAAACCTTTTTTCATTAAAAAGCCATTGCTACTTATCTTTACAAGTGCATAGCCACGCATTGCTAAACTTTCTATTACCTTTGCTCTTTGTGCTTTTTTAAAAGCATCATTATCTTTTTGTATGGGTTTAAAACTCATTTTTTCCTTTTTTTAGACATTAAATGAGTGTTCAGGGTTTATTAAAATGTCCTAAACACTGTTAAACTGGTGATTTATTTAATAGTTGAAATTTTTTCTTCGTTTTTCTAATTTAAATACTAATATATCGCAAGCTTTTTTACTTAGCTCATCATTAGCGCTTAAAATTTTAGTTTTAAGTTCTCGCATTAAACTTTCCACCCAAAGAAAAAGCTCATCATCTCTAAATACAAAAAGCTGATTTTTGGCAAATTCTGCTTTTAGTTTCTCGTATTTTTCCCCTTGTATATTTTTAAGCTTAAAAACCTTTTCTTTAGTCTTTTTGTGCTTTTGTTTTTCGATTAAAAGCTGATATTTCAAAGCTTTTATTTCGTTTTCTAGATGTTGCATTTAACTTCCTTTTTTGGTTTATAGATACTTGATAAGCTTCTCAAATATGTTTTAATAATAAATTATAACTTATTTAAGAAATAAAGTCAATATATTTTTATATATTTTATAAGTTTTTAGTAGAAAATTTATTTATTAAAGAAGTGATTATTTAGAAATATCCTTTATAATCTCTTTCAATAGATTAAATTGCTTAAGCTGTTTCTTAAGCTCTAAGGTCTCTAAATATAAATTAATGGCTACTTCTATTGTTTTGCTTATTTCACCAGTAGAAGCATTTTTATTTAAAGTGGCTTCGCTATATCCGATCTTTTCCCCAAGTTGTTTATAAGTTAATCCTAACTCCTTGCAGGTTTTTCTGATAAGATTTTCATCATTTTTTGCCATTAATCATCCTTTTTTTAAAAAACAAATTCTACTAAAAATCACTTAAAACTTTAATAACTATGTGATTATTTCGTTTTCTAGGTATGGTTTGTTACTCATTTTTATTTCCTTTACTAATCATCAATGCTATATAAGCAAGTAAAACCACCTGCAAAACTTCTAAAATTTCACTCATTTTAAACTCCTTATGCTAAAATAAGAGTAGGCATAATGTTAAAGGTGGGGCAAAAGCCCCTTAGTTAAATCCAAGTTTGGATTATTTTTGAGATTAGATAAACAAGTATTGCGACTTTGATTAAAAAATCTAACCTTTGCATTATGCTTACTCCTTTCTTTATATATTTATAAATGCTAATTTTCTTAACATTTATAATTAAATTATACAAAGTATCTTATTAATTGATGCTTAAAATTGATAATTATTTTTGTGTTTTGGTAGAATTTTTGTTAAGTTATTTAACAATTAAATATTCTTGAAAATAGTTTTAATCGTTTCCCAATCTTTAAGTTGTTTTTTAAGTTCTATAGTTTCTTTTAATAAATTTATAGCAGCGGAAGTTTGCTCGCTAATCTTTCCACTTGCAATAGTAGCCCTTAAACTCGGCTCACTCCAGCCTAATTTTTGTGCTAAATCTTTATAAGTAAAATTATTTTCCTTGCAAAATTCCTTAATTTCCTGTGCTGTCATTTAAAACCTTTCTCAAAAAACAAATTCTACCAAAACATACTTAAGTTTTAACTATCATTTTAAAGCTTTTATTTCGTTTTCTAGGTATGGTTTGTTACTCATTTTTTAAGCTCCTTAAGTTCTTTTTCAAGCCTATAAACTTTTGCCGATAAAACACATAATAAAGTCGCTAATACTAAAACTATAATTTCTAAAATCATTTTTAACTCCTTTTTTGATATAATAGAAAAGGTAAAAGATGATAAGGGCTTTCGCCCTTTGCCTTAATGCTTTCTTGCGTTGATAATGGCTGTTATCAAGCAGATTAAAGCAGTGATTAACTCGAGCACATCACTAGCGTTCATCTTTTACTCCTTTCTTTTATTTCAAAACTAACATTTTATTAGTTTTGATATGATAATTATATAATAAAATATTATATTTGTCAATAGATAAAACAATATAATATTAATAATTTCTCTAAATAAACTAATAAAATATGTTGAAATGTATCAAAAAAAGTAATTTTAGTGTAGCCCTTAATTTTAAGGACTATTTTTTAAGTATTTTTTCTAGTAGATTTTTTAATTCTTCAAAGTCTTTTAAATCATTTTCAAGTTCTAAAATGCGTTGATACATTTTAAAGCTATGTTCTATACTTGCAGTAATTTTATCATTAGCTATTGCATTTGTTAAACCGCCCTCGCTTAATCCTAAATACTTTGCTAACTCTTTATAAGTTAAATTTCTTTCCTTGCAAAAATCCTTAATTTCTTGTGCTGTCATTTTTACCCCTTGATTAGAAAAACTTATTAGCCAAAGAAAAAGCTAAGCTTATACTTTGTTTTATAGCTTCTTCATCTGCTAATTTTATACTATCTCTAAGTTTATCACCTAAAGTTTTATTATTTTGTAATGTTTTTGGGATTGATTTTAAAATTTCTAAAGATTTAAGAGTTAATCTTACACCAAAAAAACACTCAAACCCTAAAGTTTTTACCTCTTCATTAAAACTAATAAAACCAAAATCTCTTAATGCTATAATCGTTTCATAGACAAATTTTACATCTTCTTTGGTTGCATCGCTATCCTTGATAATGTCTTTTAAAATGTAAATATCTTTTTTTATAGGAAAATTATCAAGCAAGATAGCTAATACTTTTGCGCTATAAAAATCAAATTTTTCTATATTGCTTTGCATTATATTACCTCTTTTCTTTTTCCTCACAAACAAAATAAACTTTTACATTCTTATTTTTATTGATTAAAAGAATTTGTTCGTGTAAATTTTCAAAAGGACTTTCTAAATTGTCATAAAATTTCAATCCACACACAGGACAATTTTTAATACTATTGTGAGTATCTATAATGATTTGCGTTTCACAATTTTTGCACTCTAGTTTAAACTTTTTTATCTTGGCGATTTCTTGTTCCATCACATTCCTTTTTACAAACAAAATAAAATTCTGCATTTTTATTTTTGCTAACACTTTTGAACAATTCAGTTAAAATTTCAAAGGGATTATATCCTAAATTTTCATCTATAAACTTTATTCCACATTGCGGACAAGTTTTAATAACATTACCTATTTTTGTAATGATTTTTGTATCGCAATTTTTACATTTTATTTTTAATTCTGTAATTTTTTTTAAATTCTTATCCATATTTAAACCTTATTTTATTAGTTCAAAAAGCAAAACCACCTATGCCACTAAATAAATCAAGATGGTTTATTTTCATTTAATAATTCCGCATTTTCGTGGATATTGCCTAATATTTCGGTATCATATCCTTCATCTTTAACTAAATAAATTAAAGAGCCTATGTAATCTCTACTTTTACTCTCAAGATAAAAAGTCCCTTCTTTATGAATGCTAACTTTTGCCAAAAAGCAATCGTATGGACTTTTAGTTTTAACAATATCCCCTTCATAAATCTTTTTGCCATTTTTATCACAATAACCAGTCCATAGCTCGATTTCAATTTCATCATCATAATTTTCAATAAAATCATAATTTCCATATTCACCAAGTAATAATCCAGCCTTTATTTCTCCAGGATTATGATTAAACTCAACGAGACATAGATTATTTGTTATATAATGTTTTTCTCGACTGTTCCAAAGTCTAAAACTAAAGTCTCCTAATTTCATTCTTTTTATCCTTTTGTACTTCTTTCAACTTCTTGCCATTCTTTGTCACTTTTAAATTCTCTATCAACTTGCTTTCAAAATCGCTTTTAAAATGGCTATTTGCCCTTTACCTGTTATTTTTGTCGTGCTTACAAGTCTATCGCCGTTGATGGTGCTAACAGTCGTTTCACTTACCTTAAAAAGTCCTTGTTCGATGTATTTTTGATAAGGTTTGTTATCGCTCATTAAAAATCCTTTTTCACGCAAGATCTTAAAAAGTCTTTTCTCGCCAATTTCAAGATTATTTTTTTCGTGTAAGATTTTTGCGTAATCTCTTATCAAAATAGCATCATTTGTGTTTTGAATGCGATTTGCAAAATGAATTAAAGGTGCATTTTGTTCGGCTTCGTTTTTTAGGCTTTGATTTTCTACTTGAAGTTTTTCATTTTTTTCTAAAAGCTCTAATTGCATTTGCAAACTTTCTTTTAATGAAAGCGGTTTATAACTTTGTTTTTTAAGCTCATTTTCTAAGTATTCTAATCTATCAATTATCTTTGCTCTTAGCTCAACACTATATCCACTCACTAAAATCAATACTTCTCTTTTTGGTAAGCGATAATACTTGTAAGATTGCTTATTTTGTGTGTTTTGGTAGGTGTCTCCAAATTTGGAGACACCCCCTTCAACCACTTTTTCTAAGTAAGTTTCTATATCTCTTATAACATGAAAATGCTCCTTGCCTGTAAGCTCTGCTATTTCCAAAGAAGTTAAGCTTATTTCTTTGTTTTCATCTTTTTTAAAAAGTTCTAAATTCATTTATTCTCCTTAAAATTTTTTAGTGTTTAAATGAAGACTTAAGAGCCATCTTAAAAGATGGCTTAATTTAAGAAGAAATAAATAAATTTGAGGACTTTAAAAGAATTCTCATTAGTCCTCATTTAAACACTAACCAAAACATAGGACCTGCATTCAAAGTCTAAAAGACTTTTGGTATTTTGGTAAATTAACAAAGCTTTAAAAAAGCCCACTTTCCACGCCGTCGCCCGTGAGTGTAATGAATGTAAGAACACACTAGCCATAAAAGGCTAGTGAAGCAATCTAAAAAATATCAAACCTTTAAAGTTCGCAATTGTAGGCGTTTATCCACTTAACGCAACTTTTGCAAAAACCCTTTAAGCACACTTTTTGCTATCACTTTAAAAAATGCGATTTTAAAGTGCTTAGATAAATGTGCTTAATGAGGCTTTTAAGCCGCCTCAATCTCTTCTAATAAAACTTTAATTTCTTTCATAGATTTTTCATAGGCTTGCTTACGGATTTCGTTCTTTTTATACTCGCTTTTTAGCTTTTCTATGCGTTTTATTAGTCTTTCATCCTCTCTTAAACCCAGTTTTAAAAGGGCTATTTCAACCTTTGCATTTGTAAGATTATTTGAAAGCCAACTATTTAAGACATTGTGAGCTAAATTTAGTTTTAACCCTGCTTCTGTTATGCTACTAACACCTAATTTTTGCTTTATCGCTTTTTTCATTTTGAAACCTTTATGCTAATAATAGTTTTTTCAAAAAGTCCATCACACACAGCTTCTATGCTTATCTCATCATTTTCATGTAAAAAATTCAGCGCTTTCTCAAACACCTCATCGCTAAAATTAAAACACTTTCTAAGCTCTTCCTTTTCTTCACTTTTTCTAAAACTTAAAACATCTAAAATTGATCTTGCTATCATTTTTTGCTCCTAAAAACTTTCTAAGTTAAAACTTGGCATACTTTATGCTTTGATTAAATAATTATTTTGTATTATAAAATTAATTATGTGTAGAATTATAATTCATTTTGAATTATTTGTCAAGTCAAAATACAAAAATTGACTTAAAAATTCTTATAAATTAATTCAATTTGATTTAATTTATAAAGTCAAATTATATTTTAAGGTATTAATTATGGATTATGAAGAAATTATTAAAATATTGAAAAAAATTGCTCATGTAGATACTATAAAAGAACTAAGCGATGTGCTTAATATAAATTACGCTACTTTTAATACTTGGGCTACAAGGGGAGAAATTCCATTCAAAAGAATTAAAGAATTTTCAGAAAAATTAGGCGTCAATATCGATACTATAATTAACGGAAATATTAATACAAAAGGAAATGAAAATGTCATAGTGCAAGGAAAAGATAATGTTGTAAATTTTCAAAAAAACAGTAAATATAATGATAAATTTCAAGAATTTTTAGCCTTGTATGAAAAATATGGCAACGAAGCTTTACTAGATCAATTTATCAATAAATTAGAAAATTTAAAAAAAATAATAGAGGAGTAAAAAATGGAAATTATAAATACTTTGATCGAATTTTTTAATTCGTTTGGCGGTTTTGTTTTAATAGGAATCGCAATAATCGTTTTATGAATTTTATCCATAAGAGAAAAAAGTAGAAAAGAAAGAGAGGTGTACGAAGCTATACGACGCGAAGAAGTTTCTAGGATAAGCGATGGCGTAGCCAGTGGAATAGTAAGAATTTTTAATGATAAGAATTTTATACAAGCTCTAAATAATGGAGTTTCCATAGAAGTTAAAATTAATGTTGATGGAAGCCAAAATATCATTATTAACGGCAATGGCAATCAAATCCAAAGAGTGTGAAATGGAAAATTATGACATTGATATCTATGGAAATCCTATTAAAGTTAAAAAGCCAAGTAGAGAGTTTAAAGGACAAAGTTTAATCTATTTCCCAAAATCTTATGTAGTTATTGATTTGGAAACTACAGGATTTGATCCAAAATGTGATGAAATTTTAGAAATTGTTGCCTTGCGTTATGAAAACAATGAAAAAATAGCTGAGTTTTCAAAACTTATCAAAGTTTCTTTTTTACCTAGTTTTATCACAGAATTAACAGGCATTAACGAAGACATGATTAAAAATTGCAATGATATATCTCAAACATTAAAAGAATTTGATGATTTTTTAAAAAGTGGTGATATTTTAGTCGCTCACAATGCACATTTTGACGTTAATTTTTTATATGATAATTTTATGTGCTATTTAAACAAGCCCTTTAGCTTTGATTTTGTTGATACTATGCGCTTATCAAAACTTATTAATCAAGAGTTAGCACATCATCGCTTAAAAGATTTGTGTAATCAATATAACATTTGTTATGAAAATGCTCATCGTGGGGAGAAAGACTGCGAATTAACACATTTGTGTCTTATGGAGTTAAAAAAGACAGCTTTTGATAACTCACTTATCAAAAATGATGTTCTTGTTAATAATGGATTGAAAACACAAATTAGGCAAACCCAAACTAAAGCTAAAGATATACAAGCTAAAATACAAGAATTTGATATTTCACATCCACTTTATAATCAAAATTGTGTAATCACTGGTATACTTGGGCGATTTACAAGATCACAAGCGATGCAAATCATTGCGGATTTAGGTGGTATAAATCAAGATAGCGTTACTAAAAAAACCAATATATTAATTCTTGGAGATAATGATTATCGCACTATGGCAAAAGGTGGGGTTAGCAATAAGCTAAAACGAGCTAGAGAATTGATTTTAAAAGGACAAGATTTAAAAATCATTAGCGAAAATGTCTTCTATGATATGATTTTTTAAGGAGATAAAATGCAGTTAAGTTTATTTGATGAAAATAATTTAAAAGATTTAGGAATTCAAAGCATTAAAGCATATGAAGAAAAAAATGAGAAAAAGCTAAAAGATTTAATTTTTAAAATCAATTGTGTGTTAAATTTAGACAGTCAAAAAGATTTAGTTTTACAAATTCGTAGTATTTACATAGAAATTTATAAAAACTTTTTAAAAGATGAAGAAATAAAAAACCTTACTTTAGGTTTTGTCATTAAACTGAGTTTAATCTATGATAAAAGTGTGCTTGAAGAATTGAAAAAAATAAATATTTCTAATAATTTCTTACAGGATGTTTTAAAAATGGATTTACAAAATTTCAGCAAAGAAATAAAGCTTTTTGTAAAAGAAAATTTAAAAAATCAAATTTCTGAAAAACACATAGAAATCAAGCAACTTAAAATTTTTGATCTTTATAAAAAAATAGCTACTTATATTTATATTAAAAAATTTAAAAGATATGGGCTTTTATCTTATATTCAAAAAAATACGCAAGATGATAAGTTAAAAAACCAAACTTATGATCTAATGAATGCTTTTCGTTTTTATTTAAATGATTTTTTTGAAAATTTTGATATGAGTAGAGGATAGCTTATAAGGTGGAGAAACAACGCGATAAAAATAACTTATAAATAGAGATTAACGACAATGAATATGTAATAATAGATGTTACAAATGATAATAGAAAAAAATCAGAAATTAAAGCCGATATTAGAGCGAAAGAACAACAAACAATGTTTATAAAAAGTGCTTTATGTAAATATTTTAAAGTTTCTAATGGAACTATGTATCATACCTTAAAAATGTATAATGTTTGGGAAAAATATATTCAAGATGATCTTCGTTGGTATTAAAAAGCCAAATCCCCAATCGCTACTAAAAAGCAAACTGGGGTTTCCGTTTGTCTTATTCCCTATTTAACTCCTTAATCTTATTAATTTGTATCTCACACTGTTTGTATTTGTAAAAAAGCATAGAATAAGCATTTAAAATATCAAGTTCATTTTTTGCCTTTGGCTTTTCAAGGGGACTTAGTGTTAATAACTCTTGCGGAATTTTTACTTTTTGAATTTCGATTTTGGTTACTACTTGTTGAGTTTGTATCCCACAACCTATCAACGACATCATTAAAAAGCATGGTAATATTATTTTCATTGCTAGTGTAAATATACTTTTTAACATATTGAACCCTTTCTTGTACTTTATTTTTTTCCTTATTTGCTTCATTTAAAGCATTTAATTCTGTTTTGTGAATTTGATTTAATTCTTTTAATTTTTCTTGATTATTTTCATTTATTTTTAAAGCCAAAACTAAATCACTTTGACTTTTTTCTAATTTTGCCTTTGTGCTATCAAGTCTTAGATAAAAATATCCTGCTAAAATTGTCATAAGTACTAAAGCAATATAAAGCTTTGCATTTCCAAATAAAAGATTTATCATATTTGTTTTAGAAGTTTAAGTAAGGTTTTTGTATAATACCCTTAAGGGTTAGCCGTAGGTCTGACCCCCTATGGCTAAATTTTACCCGTGAAAGTGGGTGATTTTTATGATTACATATCACCAAATAATCGTTATAATTATACTCTTATGTATAATTATTGTCAAGGCTTATTAGTCTTGTCCCGCAAAAGCGGGGTGTAAACTTTAACCTACTTAAACTTTTATCTCCTTTCTATGCTAACTC
>NZ_MJWW01000059.1:341715-343838 GCF_001762445.1 Campylobacter sp. BCW_6877
AATGTCTTCAAGATTTTTACCATACACCAAATCATAAAATTCTTTACAAGCTTGTCTGCTTTGACCGACACTTTCATTATTATTATCCTTGGTAAGCCCCAGCAAGATACAACCTTGAGTATCTTTGTCAGTGTTTCCCCAGTGTATTAAAATTGCACGACTTGCTGGAACTTCATTGTTATAAACATTTATCATTTCATCATCATTTTTTCCTGTTATTTCTCTTAAAGTGTTTTCAAATCGTGAAGGACTATGTCTTTTTAAATTATAATTTCCTTCAGGTATTCTTAAATCTTTACCACTTTCTAAACCCTCTTTATCTTCTTCCAAAGAAAAGCATTCAAAAAGAATTTTTTCTTCATCATCTAAAACCTTAAATTTGCCAATAACGCAAGTTTTACCAGTATATCTTCTATTAATTGTTATTTTCATTATAATTCCTTTCTTTTTATTTTTTGTATTTTATTTTTAGATTTAAACTCATTTTTCTTCTTCAAATTCAAATAAAAAAGCATTATCACCATAGGTAGTTTTATCAATTTCTTTTTTTATTCCTATAAAGCTTCTCTCGACTATAATTTCATTTTGAACTCTAAGGGCTTTTTGCATTTTTATATTTGAAAGATTGACATTTCCATAATATCCAGCTTGCCTATAAAAAAGACTCATAGGAATTTCATTTGTAAAAAGCTCTATACTTACACTATTTTTTATATTAGAAGCCCAAAGACAGCATTCATTTGCATTGCCATCATATTTTTTTAAAGCATTGGTAATATTATGCCAAGCAGGATCATTATAAATTCCGCTCGTTTTGATATTTCCTTCTATTTGATTTTTACTTGGTTTTGAAAGAACGCTAACTTCAGTATAATTTTTAGATTTTAAACCCATTCCATCTTTAGTGATTAAAAAACTGCCTTCATTAAGTCCTTTTATAATTTGCGTAGTGCTTGCTAAAGAATTTTCAAAACCAAAACGCAAATCACTTAAACATCCGCCATATTGACCACTATTTAAATTTGTATCAAAACTAATAATAATCAACTCTTGTGCTGTAATATTTTCATTTCCAAGCAAATTAATCCAACTTGTGTATTTATCATCACTTGCCACACAAAGCCAAAGTTGTTTTACATTTTCATTATAAGTTATAATTAAATCATTAACATTAGCTTTTGTTTTTGGAGTGGGAATAGAATTAGATACTTTTATTCCATTAATGCCTAAATTTAATTTCATATCTTCGAGCATCTCTTCTATAATAGGTTTAATTTCTTCTTTTGTTGGTGTTTGAGCCTTTAAACTTTCTAAAAATTCATCTTGACTTTTTCCCGTGTTTTCTTCATTTTCAAGCCAAAGTTCATAAGCACTTTTACCATCAGCTCCTTTAGCTCCATCTTGCCCTTTTAAATTTTCAAGCTGTTCTTCTGTAAAATCTTCATAAGTAAAAGGATCTCCTTTATCACCTTTTAAACTTTCTTGATTTTCTAAAACAACTTTTAATACAACTTCTTTTAAACTCTCTTCATTGATATTTGCATTGATGTCAAGCTCTTCTAGCAAGGCTTCTAGTTTTTCTTTTAATTCACTTTGTTTTATAAAGTTAAAACTTGTTAAAACTTCATTTATAGCATTTTTAATACTTTCATCGCTTGGTTTTACTCCATTTTTAAAAAGTTCTTTTAAAATTTCTAAAGCTTCACTAAAATCTTTATTGATTTCTTCTGTTTTTATGGCAATTTCTCTTAAATCCACGCTCATCTTATCCCCTTTATTAAACATTTGATCTGATGAAATAAATTACAAGAGCAATAAAAAACAAAAATCTTAAATTTATTTATTTCTAAAGCTTGCATTGCTTCTTTTAAAACAAGATCAGCTAGCCTATAATCATCTCTTGATTTTGCATTTATACACAAATAGTCATGGACAACACAAGCGCTAAAATACTCACTTTTAAAAGGTGGAAACAAAGACCAAAAAAGGCGTGGAATACTCGCTCCATCAGTTTTAAAACCTTGTGGTACAATGCCTTTGTAATTTGGTAAAATAAACTCATAATCTTGTATCACTTCAAATCTATCTTTATCATAAGGTTTTACACAAACCCTTTTTAATTC
>NZ_MJWW01000060.1:0-571 GCF_001762445.1 Campylobacter sp. BCW_6877
ATAATAAGCTTTTTCTGCTTTAGTCCAAGGAGCTATAGCTCCTTTGATAGGATCTTTTAAATATATACTTTGCCAATCTTTAAATTCAAGTAAAGTAGAACTTTGTCCTGTATAAAAGTTAGGATCTAGGTATTGGGGTTTATAGTCTTTGTAGGGGGAGTTTCTTAATATGCGATCGGCTTCAAAAAGGGCTTTGGAATATTCTTCGGTATAATCGCCTGTTGGCTTAGCACTTCCTGAAAAAATGATTTTATTAGTGTCTTTATATACATCCATTATTAACCCATTGGGTGTATAAATCTCATAAGTTTCACTCATTATCTATCCTTTCTTAATTTAACCCATGTATAAACCATCTTCTATGATTATAGTAGTGGCTAGTCTGCCTATGAAATTAGGCGGAGTTTTTGTTTCTGATGTGATATCAGCATTTGCACTTGTCTTATTGGTCATATCTTCTTTGCCTCTACTTGTATTAGAAGTTTTATCTCTATTTCCATTTATCCCCATATACATAGCCTTAAGATTGTTTTGTCCTATGATATTGAGTTTTTCTAGTAATCTTCTGGTT
>NZ_MJWW01000060.1:621-1108 GCF_001762445.1 Campylobacter sp. BCW_6877
TTTACTTGTATTGTAAATTCCATTAGCAAAATCTTGTAAAATTTGTAAAGCTTCATTGTAAGCATGAATAGGACTATCTTCATCCTTTTTAAAAGCACTAATTTGCTTTTCTTTATTTCTAAACTCTTTAAACAAAGGATGATTACAAGGAAGTTGATATATAGTGCATTTTTTAAGTTCTAAAGATTTTAACTCTTTAAAATAAAAAGTATAATCATCTATAATATATTTTTGTTCTTTTATATCCTCTAAAGCAGTTGCATTTCTTTTCTCATCAATAATCAAATAAGACAAAAGTCTTTTTAAAAGAAATTCTTTATTTTCTTCAAGCTTTTGATCTATTTCATAATGAAAGGAAAAATGAGTGTCAAAAACTCCTGTGCAAAGATCTATGCCATAAAAAATTTTCTTTAAATCAAAGCTAATGAATTTCGAATTGATTGCAAAAGGATAAGTTACAAAATGATCTCTTATAACCGCTAAAGGA
>NZ_MJWW01000061.1:0-68277 GCF_001762445.1 Campylobacter sp. BCW_6877
TTCCACCTACAACTATAGTGTCTAATTTACCCGTATCTTTATCTGTAGTAACAAGCCAATCTTTAATTCCAACACTACCACTACCATTGTTAGTTACTGTATTACCATGATCATCTTTACCTACTGAGCCTTGGTTGGAAATAACTAAATCAGCATTACCATTATTTGTAATACCTCCACCTATAGTAGCACCTTCTCCATTAGAAATTTCAAGTTTATTATCACTATTGTTAGTGATAGAACCACTTATACCTGTATCAGAAGTAGAGGTGTTAGTGATGGAATCAAGTTTACTATCTTTATCTACAGTAATTGAACCAGAAATAGCTCCATTACCCTCATTGGTAATGGAATCAATACTACTACCACCACTTACTTGAACACTTCCTGAGATACTTCCATTACCTTGATTAACAAGACCACCTTCTACCTTAGCTCCACCTTCTATCTTGATATCGCTACCTATAGAAGCATCACCTGTATTGATTATATTTCCTTCAAGTTTAGTGTTTTCTCCACTAACTGTAATGCCACCTGTTATACTTCCTGAGCCAGAATTAGATATGGCTTGACCTGAAGAAGAAGTTACAGTAGCTCCATCTTTTATTGTCATAGATCCTGTTATTTTTCCACCATCATTAGATATACCAGCACCACTTCCACCTTCTACTCTAGAACCTTTTCCAGATAAAATCATTTCTCCGCTTAAAGAAGCTGCATTATCTAATCTTATGCCATTAATATTACCTTTAATAACACCACCATTTTTAAGTTCTATTTTTTGACTGCTTGATCCAGTTTCTAAAACAATTCCATTGATGTCGCCATAAATTCCACTTACTGTACCATCTTTTTTTGAGCTTGCTCCATCTATGTATAAATCCCCTAGAGTTTGCCATTGGGCTATTGCTATTCCAGCATCTTTTCCATAAACTACGCCTCCATCTTTTATGGTAAGTGTTCCAAATTTACCCCAAGTTACAACTATGCCAGAATAATTTGATTGTATAGTTCCTGTGTTGATGATATTTTCTATAGTGCCACCACTTTCTAGTTTTATGCCGGCATTGGCATCATAACTACCGTTAGATATTATAGTTCCAGAATTAACAAGGGTTTTTATGTTGCCACCTGCTACAAATATACCAGAAGAGCTACCACTGATAGTTCCATTATTATTAAAACTATTTATAGTTCCTCCAGATAAGCTTACACCTTGTTGTCCACTGATTAGACCGTTGTTGCTAAAGCTTTGTATATTAGTATTCTTTCCTTCGAAAAAAACTCCATCATCATTTGATTTAATAGTCCCACTATTATCAAATTTATCTATATTAAGAGTTCCTGAGTTACCTCCCCAAACTCCCATATAGACATTTCCATTGATTTGGTTTTTATTTTCAAAGGTATTAACAGTAATGGTTCCATTAAAATTGTTATCATGTTCTACAGCTACCTTACCGTTAATAGTTCCATTATTGGTAAGATTAGTAAGTGTAAGAGTGTTGTTACCACTAGCATGAGCATAGATAATTTTATTGTTGTTATTCTCATTGCCTAAAGTTCCACCTGCTTCAATTATTATGGTATGTGGACCTTGATCGGTAATGTTGATTTGATTGCTTATTGAGCCACTTACAGTTGTATTAACTCTAGCTTCAGGAGTATAAACACTTGCTGATCTAGCTTTAGTATTTTTATGAACTTCATCATAAGTTTTTATTTCAGAATTTAATGTAGCATTAGCACAACTCGCTAAGAAAGAAATAGTAGCTAAAGATAAAACTATCTTTTTAGAATTTAAACAGGATTCTTTAATCCCCCCCCCATGGACACCTTACTTGAAATAATATTTTTACTCAAATATTTTTCTCCTTCCTTATTTAAAATGGTTTATTTTGAAATTAATTTCATATTATTTATTTTTTAATAATAATATAAAATATAAAAATAAAATAGCGGAATATTAAAATATTTAAACTTAAAATATAATTAAATACTGATTATTATATAATTATAAAATTTCAATTTAAATTTTATTTTATATAAAAAATTGATTTAATGAGAGTAAATTTGTATGAAATGTTGTAAATATTTTTGTGGTGTTTATAATTAATTTATATCAATTAAAGCTAGCCTGTAAATTCAGTAGCTTCATAGCCTATAGGTTTATCTACAAAACAAGATTTTTCTTTTAAAAATATAACCTCTATAGTTCCGACCGGTCCATTTCTATTTTTTCCAACAATAATTTCAGCATTTTCTTGCATAGGATTTGGTATAAAAAGCCTTTGATAAGCTTTACCTTCAGCTTTAGCTTTATTCTCTCTTTCTTTTTCTTCTTGCTCCCTATAAACCTCATCGCGATATACAAATAAAATAGCATCCGCATCTTGCTCTATAGCTCCACTTTCTCGCAAATCACTCATCAAAGGACGCTTATTTGCTCTTTGCTCTAAACCACGATTAAGTTGTGAAAGTGCGATAATCGGCATATCAAGCTCCCTAGCCAAAAGCTTAAGTCCTCTTGAAATTTCACTCACTTGCAAATGCCTATCATTAAAATTTGAATTACTCATCATAAGCCCTATATAGTCAATCACACAAAGTCCTACACTTTCATCTTGAGATTTTAAACGCCTTAAAATAGCCCTTACATCAGCAATAGTTGCATAACCACTATCGTAAATATATAATTTCTTTTGACTATAATCATTACAAGCATCTCCTAAACGCTCCCATTCATCATCGTTTAAATCTGCGGTTAAAATTCTTTGTAAAGGGATAGAAGTTTTTGAAGAAAGCATTCTTTGCATGATTTGAGTTGCGGGCATTTCAAGAGAAAACAAAGCCACACCTTTATTTTGTCTTAAAACTTTATCAATGAAATTTAAACAAAGGGTTGTTTTTCCCATACCTGGGCGCGCAGCGATTATTATAAGCTCACCTCCTTTAAAACCTTTTGTCATTTTATTTAAACCCTCAAAACCTGTATCAAGGCCTATGATATTTTTATTTTCTAAAGTTTTTTGCTTTTTAAATTCTTCAAAAAGTTCTGATATTATTATATTAACATCTTTAATATCTCTAAAATTTACACGATTTGTAATGCTAAAAATTTCTTTACCAATTTCATCTGCGATTTCACTTACAGCACGATTTTCATTAATACGAGCTGGTAAAAGATGTGCAAAACTCAAAAGTTGTCTTTTGATGGACTTTTCGCGAAGTTCATTTACATAAGCAGGCAAATCTATCATAGAAGGAGTGGCAAGAATTTCTGCTAAAATCTCTTCATCTATTTTTTTATGTTTTTTTAAAAAACTTATAGAAATAGGCTCTTTGTTGTTGCTACAAGCTATAATTGCTTTAAAAATATCTTCATGAGCTTTAAGACTAAAATCTTTCGGACTAATATCGCCTGCTATACTAGCGTAAGCTTCTTCACTCATGATGCAACTGCTTAAAATAGCTCGCTCTAAATCCAAGTCATAATACTCTTGTTGCACTAAATTTCCTTATAAATATAAATAATTTTAAAAATTTTATCTAAAAAAACTTAAAATTATAAACTTTAATTTTTTATAAATATTTAAAGTAATATTAGTTACAATTATAATCACAACATTTATTTTATTAGGAGAACACTTGAAAAAACATTTATTTTCATGTATTTTAGCTTCCATCTTAGCCCAGTCAGCTATGGCTGTAGATTTTCAAGAAGGTTTTAGTGGAAATTTAAGCATAGGTGTAGGTGCAAGAGATATTAAAAGCAATATTTCAACTTTAGCAGATAGTGATTACTTGGGTGGTTATGATGCTGATAATTCGGACTCTTCTTTTATTCCTTTTATCGGTGTAGAACTTTACTATGGCAACCTTATAGACAATGATAGAGTTTTTATCAAAAACTACAATGGAAGAGATATCAGCGGTATAGCTTTAGGTTATGAAAAAGCCTATTTAGAGCGTTTTAGCACTTCTTTTTCTGTAATTTCTTCTTTAAGAGAAAAAGCTTATGCAAATCCTTATCAAATAGGCAATAGAGAAGAAACTGATGTTGATAGATATGGTTTTAAAATCTCTCAACTTTACGAAAGTGATTTAGGAAAATTTACAGCTTCATATTTATTTAGCAAAAACAAATATGATAAAGACGCAGTTGAGTACAACTCTTTAAAAAGAAAGGGGTATTATCACGAGTTTGAATTAAATTACAATTATAGTTTGTTAAATTTAGGACTAAGCTATGATTATAATGATGCAGATGGAAAAGCTCAAAGTTACTCAAGATATGGTTTAAGCATGGGAGCAAATTTAGCTTTTGCTAATGACTATATCTTCACCCCAAATTTAAGTCTTAGTAAATATGAAGCAGTAGGAACAGACCCTATCTTCCACAAAAAACAAGACGGTAATATAGTTAAGCTTAATCTAAAAGTTGTTAAAAATCAATTTTTGGGCTATAACGGACTTTATGGTTTTGCAAATTATGGTATAGAAAAAAGAAATAGCGATATAGGATTTTATGATGAAACCTATCAAGTTGTTTTAACTGGAATAGGATATAAATTCTAAAAAATTATAAAAAAAGCTCCTTTGATAAAATTTAAAAAAGATCTATCCACTATAAAGATAGATCTTTAAAAATCCTTTTAAGAAAAATCCAAGCTAAAATCAAAACACAAAATTCAGCAAAAAATGGACTTAACCATACTCCATTTAAACCTATAAAATAAGATAAAAGCAAAAGAAAAAATAAAGGTATGAATAAATTTTGCATTAAGCTTAAAACCAAAGAAAAACTTGCTTTATTAAAAGCTGTCAAAAAAGAACCACTTAGGACATTAAACCATGCAAAAATATAATTAAAAGCAAAAAGCATCAAAGCTGTATAAGCAAAAGTTTTAAATTCTTGATCATTTTCTTTTGCAAAAAGTGCTATCAAATTTTCTCCAAATATCAATATAAATACTATAGAAAATAAAGATAAAATTCCCCCTGCAAAAAATACCACTTTTATAATAGCTTTAATCCTTAAAAAATCTTTTTTAGCATAATTATAACTAAGTGCAGGTTGCATCGCATCTCCCATAGCAATAATGAGCATTATAATAAAACTATCAATATATAAAACAATAGAAAAAGCCGCCACAGCTTGAGTGGTAGAAATTTTTAACAAAACAAAATTTGCAAAAATACTATATAAAGAACCCGAAACATTGCCAAAAAACTCGCTACTTCCATTATAAAGAATATTTTTAAAAATTCTCAAATTTATATATAAACTTGAAAATTTAAGCTCTAAATTTTGAAATAAAAAAGGAATAATTCCAAAAATACCACTTAAAACAATTCCTAAACAAGTTGCAAGGGCTACCGAAAACAAGCCCCAACCAAATACAACTATAAAAAGATAATCAAATATAATATTACTTAAAGCTATGATTATGTTCATAATCATACTATAGGTTGTTTTTCCACAAATTCTTAAATAATTATCCAAGGCAAAAGAAAGCATGGTAAAAGGTGCAAATAAAGCAAAAACAAACATACATTCTTTAGCCATGGTTTTAATCTCATCGCTAACATTTAGACAATCAATCAAAACAGGTCCTAAAAAATACTCCAAAATTCCAATAAAACAAGAGATTAGAAAAATAATCAATATACTAGAACTAAATATCTTTCTAGCTAAATTCTTCTTGCCTAAACCCAAATGCATAGAAATTTGCACTGCTGAACCTATAGCTATCATATCAGCCAAAGCAAAAGACATCATAATAAAGGGAATAATCAAGGCTAGTGCTGCTAAAGCATCACTTCCTAGATATTTTCCAACAAAAATTCCATCAACTATATAATAAAAAGAAATAAAGGCCATGCTTATGACATTTGGCACGGCACATTTTATAAAAAGCCTAAAAGGGCTTAAAGTGCTAAAAATATTTGACATACAAATCCTTTAAAAATATTAAAATAAAATATTTTTAAAGACGCTAGTAGAGTGCTTGAAGTCCTAAAATATAGAAATTTAAACGATAAGTTCTTATTGTTGTTTTTGTATTAGTTTTATTTTGCATTTTCATAGATTTAAATTAAAATAACTAAGAATTATAAAATTTACTTATTAATAAGTCAAATTTAGCCCGAAGGCTAAAATTTAAAGCACGGAAAGAATTTTTACAGCGTCATTTAACCCTGTAACTATACTTGCTCCATTTTTAGTAGCAATATCTCCTGCTACAAAGATACCTTTAACATTGCTTTGTTTATTTTCATCCATTAAAGGCACTCCTTTATCATCAACATTAATCCCGCATTTTTGTAAAAAATCAAGTGGAGTAGAACCACCAATAGCATAAATAATTCTATCATAAATATCGCTTGTACCATCGGTAAAATTTACCTTAGCCTTGCCACTATCATCTTCTACCTCATTAATATCAATTCCTAGTTTTAACTCTACTTTACCCGAATTTCCAGCTTCGTGAATATCTTTAAGATTGATATCATTTAATCTTGTAAATTCTTTTTTGCGATAACAAAGGCTAACTTGATTTGAATTAGCCAAATCCACAGCGTATTCTGCTGCTGAATTTCCACCACCTACAACAAGAATTTTTTCATTGCCCAAAACTGAATTGGCATTAAAATTAATGATTTTTGTTAAAGTCATAGGAAGTTTGTAATCAGGCTTATTAGGCTTACCCATTCTACCTATAGCAACGATGATGTTTTT
Source organism: Campylobacter sp. BCW_6877 (assembly GCF_001762445.1). Classification (NCBI taxonomy): domain Bacteria; kingdom Pseudomonadati; phylum Campylobacterota; class Epsilonproteobacteria; order Campylobacterales; family Campylobacteraceae; genus Campylobacter; species Campylobacter sp. BCW_6877. The sequence goes on from NZ_MJWW01000061.1 coordinate 6,743, forward strand.
ACACTCATAAGCGCCTTTAGCTGTGCTTACTAAAAAAACTCCATTTTCATTTTTAACGCTCTCAACTTCAGAGCCAAATTCAACTTCTATATTGTGCTCTTTTAATGCGTTTTGAAAAGTTTCTATAGTACTTTCTTTGGTACCATCTTCAAAAGGAACATGTCCATGATTAGTTCCTTCGCATCCCTTATAAGCTTTATCTACTCTTTTGCCATCTTTATAAAATTGCATTAAAGTTTGACAAATGTTATTTGATTTTTCCAGTATCAAAACTTCTTTGTTTTTAAGCTTAGCTTCAACCGCACAACCTATGCCTGTTGGACCTGCACCTACTATAATTAAATCTATTTTTTTCATTTATATTTACCTTTCAATTCTGATTTTTTTTGTATAATTTATCAAGTTTTTTGTAAATAAAGGATTAAAAATGCGAAATTTGCTTGAAAATATTAAGAAAAATTCTCAAAAACTACTTAACTTAACACCTAAAGATAAAGAAAAAATTATTTTAAAATTAGCTCAAATTTTAAGAGAAAATTTCAAAATTATCCTAGAAGCAAATGAAAAAGATATAGCAAATTTCACAAAAAGTGGAGCAATAAAAGATAGGCTTTTATTAGATGAAAAACGCATTTTAGCTCTTTGTGAAGGCCTAGAAAAAATCGCTTATATCGAAGATCCTATAGGTAAAATTTCTAAAGGCTGGAAAAATTATGCGGGTTTAAGCATACAAAAAATAAGCATTCCTTTAGGACTCATTTGTGTTATTTACGAAGCAAGGCCTAGTCTTAGTGCTGAAATCGCAGCTTTAATGATAAAAAGTTCTAATGCTTGTGTATTTAAAGGTGGAAGTGAAGCAAAATTTACAAATGAAGCTATATTTACTCTTGTTAGCAAAACACTTAAGGAATTTGGTTTACAAGATTGTTTTGCTATGTTTACTCAAAGAGACGAGATCAAACAAATTCTAACTTTTGATGATTTAATCGATGTGATCATACCTCGCGGTAGTTCAAATATGATACAAGAAATCGCAAACAATACCAAAATTCCTCTTATTAAACAAGATAAGGGCTTGTGTCATGCTTTTGTAGATCAAAGCGCTAACTTAGATATGGCTTTAAAAATAATCCTTAATGCAAAGTGTCAAAGAGTAAGTGTTTGCAACGCTTTAGAAACGCTTTTAATACATGAAAAAATTGCTAAAAATTTTATAAGTCTTTTAATCCCTGAATTTAAAAAATTTAAGGTAAAAATTCATGCCTATGAAAATGCTTTGGCTTATTTTAACAACTCAAATTTAGAAGTTTTTAAAGCAAATGAAAATACCTTTGATACAGAATGGCTTGATTTTGCTTTAAGTGTAAAATTAGTAAAAGATTGCGATGAAGCTATAGAGCATATCAATAAACACAGCTCCTTGCATTCTGAAACCATTATCTCAAATGATGCTTCAAATATCGCTAAATTTCAACGCCTTATAAACTCATCTTGTATTTATGCTAATGCTTCAACGCGTTTTAGCGATGGAGGAGAATTTGGCTTTGGTGGGGAAGTTGGAATTTCAACTAGCAAATTGCATGCAAGAGGTCCTATGGGGGTTGAAGATATTTGCACTTATAAATATATAATTAATGGAGAAGGACAAATTCGAGAGTGAATAAAATAGAAATACTAAAACAACACTTTAAAGAAATTGCTAAACTAAATTCAAGCGAACAAGTTTGGCAAATGCCTTTTTTTGCGGCTTTAGGCGTGGGTATAGTTTTAGGGTTTAGTGTATTTTTTGGAAAATTAAACTATGGACTCATTGCCATGATAGGAGCTTTATCTTTTTTATATGTTCCAAACACTCCTTTATATCATAGAATGGCTGTTGTAATGTGCTGTTCTTTTGGCATAGTTTCTAGTTTTTTCTTAGGAATTTTAACCCATTTTTTACCTTCAGTTTTTGCCTTCATCCCTATAGGACTTGTGGCCATGGGAAGTTCTATTTTAATTAGATATTATAACATTGGTGCACCTGGATATTTCTTCTTTGTATTTTCTTGTGTTTTAGGAGCTTATTCTCCTTTTGAAGCTAAGGATTTTATCTTTTTAGTGGGTCTTGTTTTTCTTGGAGCAATGGTAGCTAATTTAATGGCTTTTTTATACTCTATCGTTGTGATTTATGGATTTAAAAATGCTTTACCTAGCGAAATTCCACCTAGAGAATACATAGGTTTTGATGCAGTTTTTGTGGATTCTTTGATTATGGGTTCTTTTGTAGCTTTTTCTATATTTTTAGGAACTTTTTTAGAACTTGAAAGAAGTTATTGGATAGCCATTTCTTGCACAGCTATTATGCAAGGTGTAACTTTAAACTCTATATGGATTAAACAAATTCAACGTATCATAGGAACGGCCTTAGGAGTATGTTTTGCTTGGTGGCTTTTATCTAAACAATTTCACAATATAGAACTTGTTTTACTTATGATGTCTTTGTTTTTTATAGGACAATTTTTAGTCAATCGAAACTATGCTTTAGCTATGATTTTCTTTACTCCTTATGCCACTTATCTTTCAGAAGCAGCTAATTTTATGAGTGAGAATGCAAATACATTAATACTCGCTCGTTTAGTTGATGTCGTAATAGGAAGCATTTTAGGACTTTTGGGTGGTTTTGTAATTTATAAACCTTATCTAAGAGTACATTTTGAACGCATTGCAAAATACATCTTTAGGATAAAACGAAAAGCTTAAAAGTCAAATAAAACACAAGCATTATCCCCTAAAATTTGCTCTTGTTCTTTTTTAGATACGACAACTTCATTAAAAGCTGCTAGAGCCGATGAAAAATTAACATTTGCTTCAAAATTTGTATGTGGCCAATCGCTTCCAAAAACAAAATTGCTAAGTGGAAAATATTCTTTTAAAATTTCATATATTTTCTTTGCAAATTTTACAGTTTGTTCATTATTAACATAGTCTATTTTTGCCCTATAAAAACCGCTAATTTTAAAAAATATTCTAGAATTTTTTAAACAAATTAAATCCTCTAAATTTGTTAAGTTTGCATTAGCTCTTGCTAAATGATCAATAACAATATTACAACCATAAGGAATTAAATTTTTAACAATATCAACAAGATTATTATCCAAATCTCTTTGAATTTCTATTTGCATTTTAAGCTTACTTAAATTTTCAAAAAATTGAGTCCAAACCGTACTTTTAAAATTTGGCAATTCTTTGCCAATTAAATTTAATCTAACTCCACAAGCTTTTCTTTCTTTTAGTTTTTGAAGCTCATCAAATTTAATACCTTCATCAACCACAACTATAGCTTTTATATTTTCATCTTTTTCGATACTCTGAAGCAAAAATTCATTATCAACACCTAAAAAACTTGGCTGAACTAAAACCCCTTTATCAAAATCATAATGATCTAAATTTGCTTTATAATCTTTAAAACTAGCGTCATAATCAGGCTTATATCTTGCATTTGCAACTGTATTTAACTTTTTCAAAAATATATGTGCATGAGTATCAATCTTCATTAAATTATCCTTATAAAATAAAACTCATTATAATAGTAGCTAAAATCGCCGCCATAAATCCTATTGGCACAGCTTTAATAAGTAAATCTTTAAATAATTTTTCCTTATATTTATCAGGACAAGATCCTAAAATTAAACTTCCTCCAGAAGAAAAAGGAGAAATAGCGGAAGCTTGAGCCCCTACAACAATACAAGAAAAAAGCAATGCCTCGCTTAATCCACTGCTTGTAGCAATGCTTGGAACTATAGGAAAAAGCGCTGGAGTAACCACACCCAAAGTACTTGAAAAAAGCGACATAAAAGCTGCAATAGCACACATTATTAACGGGATAAAAATCACATTGATCTCATTTTCTACAAGATCTGAAAATAATTTTATAGCCCCTGCTTCAACTGCTATGCTAATTAACATCCCTACTCCACAAATCATTATTAAGGTTCCCCAAGGAATTAAAGCAACAACTTGTTTCTCATCGGCTAATTTTAAAAATAAAGCAATGGCAACAAAAATCATGGCTATCATAGCTATATCTATTTTTTTATTAAAATAACTAATTGTCTCATTATGTGGAAAAATAATATTTAGCACAGGAAAGATTAAAACAACAATAATCATCATAAACATGAGAATTAAAGTAGTTTTTTGTTTACAATCAAATGGATCAGGTTTTGAAATAACACTGGTTTGCATCTTATTTTTAAAAGCATTAAACACAAAAAAAGATAATACCACAATAGGCAAAATTATAGTAAAAGCAAAAATAATACTAGAATTTATAAAAGCTTCATTTGCTTCAATACCTGAATTTTGCATCAATCCTCGAAAAATAATCCCACTTTGAGAAGTCATAAAATTTGCTCCTCCTAAAGCACCATAGTTTATGGCCATAGCTCCGGCAATTTTACTTAAACCGATTTTATCGCAAAGTAAAAAAGTAAGGGGTGCCATAAAAGCCAAAACCGTATAAAAACCCGCTCCTAAAGCAGCTATAATAGCACTAACCACAAAAATAACAAAAGGAAGTAAATAGGGATGATTAGCAAAACGATACATCAAATGTCCAGCTAATTTTTCAAGAGTTCCATTTACGGTTGCAAAATTATAAAACAATGAAACAGCAAAAATAACAAAAAATATAGAAATAGGCCAAAAAGCTATGATTTTTTTAGGAGCTAAATCCATAAAAAAGGCTCCTATAATATAAGCAAAAATCATAGCAAAAATTCCAACATTATGTCTAGTAATATAGCCTAAAATGATGGCTACTATAATACTAGAGATGATTAAAAAAACCATTATCATCCTTTAAAATATTATAGGGCTTATGATATCAAAAAATATATTTTTCAAAGCATAAAAACAAAATCTAAAATTTAAAAAATATCTATTTAGTAACAAATTTACTCATCTTATAAAATATTTTACAGAATATCTTGAATTATAACAAGCAAAAACCCCTTTTTAGGCAAAAAACAATACCATAATCCCATCTAAAAATATTTGAAAATAGAAAGAATATTCTCATAAGCTCATCTTTATAATATAGAATTAAAACACTACAGAAAAGTCAAGTTTAAAAATTTAAAAAATGTCTTGAAGAATAAAATAAAGAAAATAAAAAATTGTATAAATTTAAAAAGCTTTGGAATACTCCAAAAGCTTTTTTTATATTATTTGTTCGCTCTTTCTATATACTCACCACGCACAGTATCAACGCGTATAACTTCACCTTCTAGCACATGAAAAGGAATTTGCACTACTGCGCCTGTTTCTAAAGTAGCTGGTTTTTTATTTGATCCTTGAGTATCGCCTTTGAAATTTGGAGCTGTTTCGATGATTTTGAGTTCAACAACTTGTGGAACTTCTACGCCAATAGCTTTACCATTATGAAAAAGTACATCTACCATCATACCATCAAGCATCCATTTTTTTGCCTCACCCACATCATCATCACTGATAGCTACTTGTTCATATGTTTGTGTATCCATAAATTGGCAATTTTCACCATCATCATAAAGATACTGCATAGTTTTATCTTCTAAATTTGGAGCTTCACATTTATCGCCTGCATGGAAAGTTTTTTCAAGTACTTTACCATCAATAAAAGATTTGATTTTAATACGCACAAAAGCAGGACCTTTACCTGGTTTTACATGCTGATACTCAACTATTTTAAAAGGAATTCCATCGATTTCTATTTTAAGTCCCTTTTTTAAATCACCCATTGAATAAGATGCCATAAATTTCCTTTGTTAAAAAATAAAAAATAATTCTATCAAATTTTGATTGATATCACAATAAAATTATTTTATTTGATAAAAAAATAAGTAAAATTACGCTAAAATTTAAATTTAAAGCATAGTAAATGCTCGCTTCTTTTTAGAAGAGGAAAGTCCGAGCTGCTAAAGACAAGCATTCCATCTAACAGATGGCTAGGGCAACCTAAGGGATAGTGCAACAGAAAGAAAACTACCACACAAGTGGAAAAGGTGAAACGGTGGGGTAAAAGCCTACCAGCGATTTTGGCAACAATTTCGGCTATGTAAACCCAATGTGCAGCAAGAAGGGATGGTTAGCGTCTTTGTTTTAACCCTTCGCTTGATTTTGTTTGTAAAAACAAAACTAGATAAATGAGCATTCAAGACAGAACTCGGCTTATCGCTATGCTTTTTAAGATCTAACATAGGTCAAAGCTTTTTGAAATTTTTGAATTTCAACAGCCTTTGCTTTTTTCTTTTGTTCAATTAGTGCAACAGCTTCTTGCAAAAGAGCTTGAATTTGATAAAATATATCATTTATATTTTCTTTTATAAAGTCTTCTGAGGGCGATCTTTTAGCTAAATTTTTAATAAAAGCTTTCATATCAAGTTTATCAAGCAAATTTTCAAGCTTATTAATATCTTCTTGAATTAACGCGAGTTTAAAATCATTGATCCACTGTTTCATTACTATGCACTTCTCTCCAAGCTTCTAGCAAACCTTTGGTTACATTTATAACTTCATTAATTCTTTCTTCGTTATTTTCTAAATTTGCCAAAGATAAAAGTTGAATTTCTCTTGTATAAAGCCCACTTAAATAATGCGCCACATCTCCACCTTTTTCATAATCTAAAGTATTAATAAGCTCTATAAAAATAGCTGTTGTTCTTTTTACAAAGTATACTCTTTGCTCTATATCCTCGTTTCTTATCGCTACTTTAGCCCTTGCACAAAAACGCAAAATTCCCTCATAGAGCATTTCGATAAGTTTTTGCGGAGATTCTATCCCCGCTTGATTTTGAGAATAAGCATTATAAGCTAAACTATTTTGCATCTTTTTTATCCTTAATTATTAGAATTATTTGCTGCATTGATCATATTAGTCACAGTTGTTAATTGCTGATTAAGTTTATTTAAGATACTCTCATATTGCAACCATTGATTTGCCATTGTATCATACCTTGTATCAATCAAAGTTTGAGTTGATTCTTTGGTTTGGGTTAAAGACTTAGTATCATTTGTTAAACTCTCATCGTATTTTGTTAAAGAGCCATCTTTGCCTGTTATACCTTGTAAAGTTGTTTTAAGTTGCGCAAAAACACCCACACCTTCAACTGCCTCAGCAGCAATGCTCGTTTGGCTTAAGCCAAATTGTTTAAGAAATTCGCTATCTCCTTTTATGGCAAAATCAGAACTTCCGTCGGTTTTAAAATTAAGCTTATATCCTTTTTCTCCATCTTTTTCATAAGTTTCAACTTTAACCGTTAAACCTTCAATACCTTTACTATTGATATGATCAGCTAGATTTTGAAGCATTTCTTGTTCTGTTTTTCCTGTTAATTTAAAATCAGTTCCATCAGCATTTTTAGATAAATCATAAGTTTCAAAATTCGTAACAATTTGAAACTTACCTGAAGAAAAACTTATACCTTTATCATCACCTTCGCCCACATATTTGTTAAGACTACCTTCTTTAATTAAATCACCAGTATAGTTTATATCCTTGTATTGAGTAATGCCTGAAAAAAAGCTTTCAGTTAAATCAGGATTTTCTTTCATCTTGCTTTCAAAAGTGGAAGAGTCAAAATTTAGAGTTCCTGACTCAGTCATACTTAAACCATAGTCTTGTAAAGAAAGCATTACCTTAGCACTTACTTTATTTCCATTAGTATCTTCTACGGTACCATCAACTGATTGAGTTTTAAAAAGCGCAGAAATAATACTTGAGCGTATAGAGTTTACTTCGGTTACGCCTTGTAAAGAACCTTTGGTTCCTGTTTCGCTGTTATAGTCTGTAGCAGCATTAAGATTTAACACTAAATCATTATAGGCATCAACCATATCTTGCATAGCTTTGGTAACAGACTCACTATCTTGCTGAACATCAAAATTAATTTCACCTGTTTTATTTAAAGTCAAAGTAATACCTACACCAAGATCGGTTATAGTATTGCTCGATCTTGTCATCTTGATGCCATCCATGGTAAATTTAGCATCCTGAGCTTTTTGAATATGCAAAGGATTATCTTCGCTATCAATAATGCCAACACCTTTTTTACTTTTAGCAGGATCAAAATCTTCAGCTTTTAAAGCATCTTCATCGAGTTTCCAACCAAGACTTTCAAAAACACTTTTAGCATTTTCATCAACCTTATATTTACCATCAGAATCTTTTGCACCCGGATAAAAGCTTATAGCACTATCTTCACCTGTTTCCTTACTCGTTAAGGTTAAGCGATAAGGTGCGTCTTTTTCTCCTGTATTTACCATCTTAGCTACAATTTCTCCACCCGTAGCAGTATTAATCTTATCAACTAAATCACTATAGGTTGTATTTTTATCTATAGTAACGCTATATTCTTTTCCATTAGAAAAAAAAGTTAAATTTGTAGGTTCTTTTAAACTTGCATTGATAATTCCTGTATCATTTACCAAACCCTTGCTTTGATAAACATCTTTTTGGGCAAGTTGAGTTACATTGATATTCATGCTTTGCAAAGCAACACCTGAAGTCACACTAAGGCTTGCAGGAGGATTATCAGTGATACTTGCTATAACCTTTCTTTTTGCAAAAGCCGTAGAGTCTCCTAAAGACGATACAGCTGCTTGAAAAGCAGAAAGCTTGGTTTTAAGCTCGGTTAAATCTTTTTGTTTGGTTGTATTTTCTTCGATTTTTTTAGTATAAGGATCAATACGAGCTTTTTGTTCTGCTTCTTTTAACTTGTCTAAAGTTTCTTGAGTTAAAACCCCAGAACCAAATCCTAAACTAGATAAACTACCAAATGCCATTTTTAACTCTCCTTATCAAATATCATTCCTATCACATCTCTAAAATACTCAGCTAATCTCATAGCTTCTTCGCTAGGAATTTGACGAATTTCCCTTCCAGTACTTTTTTCAGTCACGCTAATATACATAGAATTAATTTTATCACTATAACCAAAACGAACATTAGTATCTAAAGAATCCATTTGTTCATTTAACTTTTTTGTAATATCAGCTAACTTTTCACTCACACCTTGTTGTTGTCCATCATCGCCTCCTTGGCTTTGACTTCTATCGGTTTGAATGTTTAAACTAGCCTGTGTCTCACTTGTTCTTTGGCTAATGTTTGCCAAAGCTGTATCCATTTGCCCATTTGCCTTCGATATTTCCATTTTAAAATCCTTTTTAAAATTTCTTATTGCTAGTTACAAGCTTATATCGACAAATTTATAAAATTATGAACACCTAGTAAAGAAAAAATTTATTTTTCAATATAAAAAATAGTAAGCAAAAACTGTGCCAAAATTTTAAAAAAATCTCAACTATCTTAAAAAATTTCAAATTTATTAAAAAGATCTGGATTATTTTCTAAGATATTACGCAAGATTAAATCTTCTATCACACTTTTAGTGCAATCTGTTTGCTTAGGCCAAGTTCTTAAATAGCCCTCAGCTTCACCCTTAGCACTTGCATCCACTCCAAGTCTTTCTTCTTTGATAAAAATATCTCTTTTAGCATCTATATTATTTACCACACGCCAAACAAGCATATAAGGGTTTTCAAGCTTATTTGCGGTATCCAAAAATACTAAAATCCTAAAATGTTTTTTAAATTCTAAAAGTTTATTAAAACTTTGTTCGATTTTTTCTTTTTTATCAAGCAAAATGCAAACTATAGGACTTTTGCTTTCTTTATAAAATTGCTTTAAATTTAAAAGCTCTACCTTGGTTTTAAAAAGTTCTAACAATTTTTCATCTTCTAAAATTTCAAGCTCTTCTACTTGCGTTTCCTTGCAAGCATCAAGTCCTGCTTTACCCCCAAAACAAGCATTAGGCGAAGCATGATCTAATTGATCGCAAATTCCTTCTGAAATTAAAATTTTTTCCGTATCAAAACGATTTAAAATATAAGGAATTAAAGCATCATAATCTTTCAAAGAAGGTGCATTTTTATCCACAAAAATTGCATGTTTAACAAAGCTCATTTGCCCCACTCCCCAAAATGCATGCATGATTTGTTGCGCATGAGCGGGATATTTTGCATCGATTTTTGCTAAGATAAGATTATGAAAGACTCCATTTTCGGGCATATTATAATCAATTAAATCAGGTACTGAAGTTTGAAGCAAGGGTAAAAAAATTCTTTCGGTACCAAGCCCCATAATCTTATCTTCTAAAGGAGGCTTTCCTACAACCGTTGCTTGATAGATCGCATCTTTTTTAGTATAAATTTTTTCTACTTTCATCACAGGAAAAAGTTCGGCAGGAGTGTAAAAACCCGTATGATCTCCAAAAGGACCTTCAATTTTAAACTCTTCTAAATCCACATAACCTTCAATAACCACATCACTATCATAAGGTACAAAAATACCATTTTCACAAGGGGTAAGTTTTGCAGGAGTTTTTTTAATAAAACCATAAAGCAAAAGTTCAAAAATTCCTTTAGGTAAAGGTGCTTGAGAACACCAAATATAAAGCGGATCTCCGCCTATAGCTATACTTATAGGCATTTTTTTAAAACCAGCATTTTTGTATTCGTGATAAAAATTTGCCCCATCTTTATGAATTTGCCAATGCATTAAAAGTTCATTTTTATCGCTCATTTGCAAACGATACATTCCAAGATTATTTTGAGTTTTATCTAAATTTTGTGTATAAACTTGCCCCATAGTGATAAATTTACCCGCATCATATTCCCAAGTTTTTAGTATAGGAAGTTCTTCAAGTGAGTTTAAAATTTCATAATCATACAAGGCTTTATTTTTTTTCAGTCTTTTAGGAGGAACATTTTTAAAACTTAACAAATTCATAAAAAAATCCATTTTTGCTTTAAAACTCGTAGGAATATGAAGCTTGGTGAGTTTTGAAATTTCTTCAGCCACCTCTTCATAATCACGCCCAAAAGCTAAATTTAAAGCCTTTTCATTACAAAAAGTATTCATCAAAACAGGAAATTTATATTGTTTATTTAATTTTTTATCTATAGGATTTTTAAATAATAAAGCCTTACCTTTTTCTCCTTTTTTAGCTTCTATATAAGCTAAATGAGCGATTTCAAGATCTACATCTACAGGCTCTTCAATTACCCTTAAAAGATCATTTTCTTTTAAAATTTGAATAAATTCTTTCATATCATACTCTCAGCTTTTTTTAAAAGTTCTTTAGCACCTTTAGCAATAAACTCCTTAGCCAAACTCTCCCCAAAACCTTTAAAATCATTCTTTTTAATCATTCTTTTATCTTTTAAAATTTCACTTCCATCGGGTAGTCCAAGCACCGCACGCACACAAATTTCATCCCTTAAAAGCTCTGCGTTAATACCTATAGGAACCTGACAACCCCCTTCTAAAGTAGCGATAAATTCCCTTTCAATGCTTGTTTCAATCAAAGCATTTTCATCATTTAAACATTTTAAAAGTTTTAAAATTTTTTCATCATTTATACTTTCTATACCTAAAGCTCCTTGAGAGGCTGCAGGAATTAGTTCATCCTTGCTAAATTCATAAACAAAATTCACTTGCTTATCTAAGTTTAAGCGTTTAATTCCCGCCATAGCTAAAATAATCGCATCAAATTCATTATTTTTTAATTTCTCTATACGAGAATTAACATTACCGCGCAAAGAAATAATCTCTAAATCAGGTCTTAATAATAAAATCTGCATCTTGCGTCTAAGACTAGTAGTGCCTATTTTTGCACCTTTTGGCAAAGAAAGAAAATCTTTATAATTTTGACTTAGCATAGCATCATTGCTTTGCTCTCTTTTACTTACCGCTGCCAAAACTAAACCTTGAGGAAAAAAACTAGGCACATCTTTTAAACTATGCACCGCCAAATGTGCTTCTTTTCTTAACATACTTTCTTCAAGTTCTTTTGTAAAAAGTCCCTTGCCACCAATTTTTGCCAAAGGAGAATCCAGCAAAACATCGCCTTTTGTTTTAAAACCTTCTAAAAGCACTTCAATTTGATGTGTATTTTTTAAAATTTGGGCTACATGTTCACTTTGCCAAAGAGCTAATTGACTTTTTCTTGTTGCGATAATAAGCTTCATTTTCTATCCTCTATAATTTCAACATCAATGATTTCTTCATTAGAATTTTGATACTCTTGCTTAGTGTATTGATATTTTGATTTAGTCATTATTTTCAAAACAATACCAAAGAAAAACACAAAAATTCCAAAAACACTTGTAATAATCCCTGGAAAAACAAGTAAAAACCCTGCGATAACAAAAGAAAATTGTGTTAACATATCCTTTAAGCCACCCATTTGAAATTCAAGCATATTTTTCCAAAAAATTCCCAATAAAACCACACCAAAAATCATACTCAAAAGTATGAAAAATAAAAAATTACCAAAACCAAAAAACACTATAAAAAATATACTTGCAATAATTTCAAGTACAAATAAAGGACTTAAGCTTAATTTATAATTCATAACACTTTCTTTTTAAGAATTTCCATAAGTTCATCAGTTTTTATAAGTTCTTTTATCAAACCCTCTCTTTGGATAAACTCTATTTCATTATTTTCTAATCCTTTGCCAATAACTAACGCATAAGGAAAACCCATAAGTTCAAAATCATTCATTTTAACCCCAAAACGCTCATTTCTATCATCAAGCAATACCTCTAATCCAAGATTAGTTAAATCCTCATAAAGCTTATTAGCAAATTCTAAAGCCTTTTCATCTTTGAGATTTGAAACAATAATTTCAAGCACAAAAGGAGCTAAAGTTTTATTCCAGATACATCCTTTTTCATCATGATTTGCTTCAATAGCTACAGCCAACAAGCGTGAAACACCTATGCCGTAACATCCCATATAAAAAGGCTGACTTTTGCCATTTTCATCTAAGAAATTTGCATTCATCGCTTTAGAATATTTTTGTCCTAATTTAAAAATATGCCCTACTTCTATACCTTTGCTTTGTTTTAATTTTGCTCCACATTTAGCACAGCAATCCCCTTCTTTAACTTCAATCAAATCTTTAAAACGATCTTTGTTTAAATTTACAACATCAATGCCGATTAAATGATAATCTTTTTCATTCGCACCCATAATCATTTGCTTTTCGTTTTCAAGCTCAAAATCTATATAAAAATCTATATCTTTTAATCCCACAAAACCTATAAAACCAGCTACTAAACCAGCTTTTTCTAATTCTTCTTCGCTTGCATCGACTAGTTCAAGGGCATTGCAAGCATTTTGAGCCTTGATTTCTTGTAAATCATCACTTCCTCTTATAAAAAACACAACTAACTTGCTTTCATTTTCATAAATAGCTTTTTTTACCACTGCTTTAATCGTATAAAAAGCATTGATTTTAAAAAATTGTGCTAAAGAATCTATAGTTTTAATATTTGGAGTGTGAAATTTACTTGCATAATTTGCTTCAGGACGCTCATCTTGACAAATTTTTTTAGCTCTTTTTGCAGCTTCAACATTAGCCGCATAATCACAATTTTCGCAAATTAAAATATCATCTTCCCCATTTTTTGCCAAAACCATAAATTCCTTAGAACCGCTTCCACCAATAGCCCCACTATCAGCTTCAACTGCTCTAAAATCAAGTCCCATTCTTTGTAAAATTTGAGAATAAGTTTTATACATAAGCTCAAACTCACGCCCTAAATCTTCTTCATTAGCATGAAAACTATATCCATCTTTCATTAAAAATTCACGACATCTTAAAAGCCCAAATCTAGGCCTTGCTTCATCACGAAATTTAAGTCCGATTTGATATAAATGCAAAGGAAGTTGCTTATAGCTTGTGATTTTGTTTTTTACCAAAGAAAGCATAGCTTCTTCATGTGTTGGGCCTAAAACAAATTCATTTTCTTTTCTGTCTTTAAAACGCAGAAGTTCTTTTCCAAAAACATTATAACGCCCACTTTCTTGCCACAAACTTGCAGGAGTGATAAAACTAAGATTTACTTCTTGTGCTCCAGCCTTATCCATTTCTTCTTTAACTATATTTTTAATCTTATCTAAAACTCTTTTTCCTAAAGGCAAGAAATTATAAAGTCCACTGCCAATTTGTTCTACAAAACCTGCACGCGTTAAAAAAATATGACTAGGTAAACTGGCATCTTTTGGTGCTTCTTTTAAACTTGGTGCATAAAATTTAGTAAATCTCATCATTATTCTCCATATCAAATTCACATTTATATTGATTTAAACCTTCAAGATTATTTTGCAAATCAAAAACATAACGCATAGCATTAATCACTGTATCGCTTTGCATTTTACCTTGTAAATGCTTCAAATTTACAGTAGGTGTGTGTAAAAAAGCCTTAAAAACTTGATGAATCAACTTTCTAGCCTCTTCTTTGTCGGATTTTTTCAAGTATCCTTTTTTTAACGCAATTTCAAGTTGTTTATCTGCATATTCTTTAGCTTGCAAGCGTATAGCTTTGATAATAGGCATCAAAGCCAAATCGTTTAAATACCTAAAAAATTCACTTGTTTCACGGCCTATTATCCCATAAGCCATGCGAGCTTCTTGTTCTCTTAGTGCTAAATTTTTTTGAACTACAATCTCAAGATCATCTACAGCAAAAACAGATATATTTTCATTTTCATTAATATCAATATCCCTTGGAACTGCAATATCAAAAAAATACCTTTTGTAAGGAAGTTCTTCTATTAGAGAATTTGTAATAATAGCATTTGGTGCATTAGTAGCTGAGAAAAAAAACTCATATTGATTTAAATATTTTTTTAAATTTTCTAAACTATCATATTCGCTTAAAACACCAAGTCTCTCACACAAATCTTTAGCTTTTTGCAAGTCACGATTTAAAATAATCACTTTAGCACCCGCAGCAATTAAATGTTTTGCCGCAAGTTCTCCCATCTCTCCAGCTCCAATAACAACAGCTTTTTTTTGCGTTAAATCTGCAAGTTCTTTTGCTTTTGCTACAGCAACGCTAGCTACAGAAATAGGATTTTTAGAAATTTGAGTTTCATTGCGTACCTTAGCAGCACATTTAAAAGCACTATGTACCGCTCTTGAAAGGTGTACTCCGCAAAAATTATTTTTTACAGCAAAAGCAAAGGCATCTTTTAATTGCCCTGCTATCTGAGTTTCTCCAACCACCAAACTATCCAAAGAACTTGCTACAGAAAAAAGATGGTGAATTGCTCCACTATCTTCAAAAATATCAGCTTTTTCAAGTAAAATATCTTTATCCATATCACAAAGCAAAGCCAAAGATTTAACAATAAACTCCGCACAGGCCATTTTTACAAAAGCAACAATTTCAACACGATTGCAAGTACTTATAACCAAACATTCTTCAATATTTTCATGAGTGCTAATAACTTTTAAAAACTCACTTTTTTTAGCTTCATTGGAAAAGCTTAACCTTTCCCTTAAGGCAATATCTGTATTTTTATGAGTAAAAGATATACAATAATACATTAAAATTCCCTATCTATCATAGCTTTAATAATATCATTAAGCTTGTTATTATCATATTTTTCAATCGCTTTACTAGCCTTTTTTGCATAAGTTTTAGCTTTCAAAATAGCTTTTTCCAAAGCTTTTTGTTCTTCAAATTTAGTTTTTAACCATTCTTTTTCATTTTCATTTAAATCTTTTTTAAATAAAGTCTGCAAATATGTCCTATCTTGTTCTTGCAAATTTTCATAAAGATAAATATAGGGTAAGGTAGTTTTACCCTCTTTAAAATCATTCATAGCAGGTTTTCCAAGAATTTTTTCATCGCTCTTAATATCTAAAATATCATCAATCATCTGAAAAGCGAGTCCTAAATTTTTACCATATTCTGCAAAATCTTTTTCATATAATCCAGCCAAAATAGCTCCGCATCTCGCACTTGCTTCGATCAAAACAGCTGTTTTATTATAAATCATTTTCAAATAAGCTTCTTTATTGATATTAAATTTCTCTCCCAAATCAACATCCATAAGTTCGCCTATAGCAAGCTTTACAACAGCATCTGAAATAATACTTGCAAATCTAGCATCCATTTTGCTTAATTCATAAAAGGCTTTGGAATACAAAATATCGCCCAACATAAGAGCATTTTTTGTACCAAATTCAGCATTAACAGATCTTGCTCCACGTCTTAACTCACTCTCATCAATAATATCATCATGTAACAAACTAGCAAGATGTATCAATTCTATAGCTGCGCAAATTTTAAAAGCAATCTCACTCTCATCTGCGATAGCTAATAATAATTTAGAACGTAATTTTTTTCCTGATTTTACATTTGAAAGCATATTTAAAATAGGTTCATAGCCAAGCTCTTGTAAAAACTGTTTTATTAATTCATCTATTTTTTGCACTATCTTTTCCTTGTTAATTACTATTATTATTTTCTTTGCTTGTTAATGGTTTTACCTGAGGTTCGTTAAAATTAATCATAGGAACAACCTGATTATTTTGCGGTGGATTTTGTAAAGCTTTTTTTCTTGGATCTAAAAATTCTACCATTAAGCGAGATTCCTTATCTTCTATATAAACTGTAAAAGTTGCCAAACCTTTATTATAAGCACTAAATTCTAAAATCAGTCTTGCTCTATCAATATGTGGATTGGTATAATCAGGTATTAAAGTTTGAGTTACCCAATCTAAATTTCTTCTTAAACTCATCACAAATTGACGCGGATATTTGCGAAATTTCGAATGTACGATGATATTAGTATTATCAAACAAAGTCCAATAAAAATCAAAATTTTGCACCTTATCTTCATAGCCTATTTCTTTAATCTGCACACTAGCTCTCTCATCTTTTTTAAGTATAAATTTATAAGTATAATCAAAAGTTGGTTCAGATGCTAAAACATTGCTAAAAATAAAAAAAATACAAATTAAACAAGGGCTTATTTTAAACAATTTTAGCCTTCGTGTCCTAAAATTTTTGCGCCTAATTCTATATAAATATCATTTTGCCTTTCTTCTATAAAATCACCATTTTCTAATATGAAATTTTTTACATCCATTTCTGTTAAACCTTGTTTTTCTAAAAGTTCTACCATGGCAATATGATCAGCAAAAAATTCCTCAAAAACTTTTTCTAAGGCTCCTAAATTTCCATTTTGTATAATTTCTATAAATTTTTCTTTTGGAGTTTTATTAAACATTTCATCAAAAAAATCCATTAATTTTCCTTGAAAATATAAGTTTTTGATTATAAAATTTTAATCGTTAAAAGT
The DNA here is from genome assembly GCF_001762445.1 of Campylobacter sp. BCW_6877. Classification (NCBI taxonomy): domain Bacteria; kingdom Pseudomonadati; phylum Campylobacterota; class Epsilonproteobacteria; order Campylobacterales; family Campylobacteraceae; genus Campylobacter; species Campylobacter sp. BCW_6877. Next base: position 23,931 of record NZ_MJWW01000061.1, read on the forward strand.
AGCTAAATTAAAATAATTAAAATTTAAATTTTATTTGCAATATGTAAAATTTTAGAAGTTAAATTCCGCATGGTGCGGAATTTATTATGAATGTGGTTTTGCTTGAGTGGCGTATTTTACACCCAAATCAAAAGCTTTAGCATTTGCATCACGAGTTTTTGCAGGAACCATATGAAGCATAGTGTCTTTTAAAACATCTAAATCTATACATTTGCTCATATAAGCAGCAATTGCAAGTGCTACAACTGATTGAGTAGCCACATTTCCTACCTCATCTTTAGCTATGGTAATAATAGGAATTTCAAAAATTTGCCATTTTTTATAATCTTCACTTTCAGGATGCACCAAATTTGGCTCTACAACTATGATGCCTCCTTCTTTTACACCGCCACGAAAACCTTTATAGCCCTTATCTGCAGTCGAAAGCATAAAGTCTATCTCCCCTTCTACAGCATAAGGAAATAAAATTTCTTTATCATCAATGATAATATCCACTTTAGTAGGACCGCCACGTACTTGTGAAGTATAAGTTGAAGCCTTAAAAGCTTGACGGCCTTCTTTAATGGCTGCTTCTGCTAAAATTTCTCCTGCGGTGATAACACCTTGTCCGCCTTCACCGCCAAATCTTAATTGATATTTCATTTTAAAACTCCTAAATCCACCATTCTTTTTTCTTTGGCTGCACGACGTACTTCTTCATAAGCGTGGCAGTATTCTGGCTGAGAATTATCTTCATGTAAAATTCCTGTTGGAAATTTATCTTTTCTTTCTTCAAAATCCATGCTTTCAAATTTAGCTTTATCCACAACGCGATTTTTAATCCAATCAAGCATAGCTACAGCTTCGCCCATTTTGTTTTTTCTACCTAGATTAATATGACAATTTGAAAAAACATCTACAAAACTATAACCCTTATGCGCTAAAGCCTTATAAATTAAATTTTCAAGCTTATTAGCTTCGATCACATTACCCCTTGCCACAAAAGAAGCTCCTGCAGCTTTAGTTAATTCACACGCATCAAAATTTGGATCAATATTTCCAAATTGAGCTGTTACTGTATAAAAACCTTTTGGAGTAGTTGGACTTGTTTGAGAATTCGTAAGTCCATAGATAAAATTATTGATCACAATATGTGTTAAATCGATATTTCTACGACAACCATGTATGGTATGATTTCCACCAATTGCCAAAGTATCCCCATCTCCACTTACTACAATAACATGTTTACTAGGATTGGCTAATTTAATACCTGTTGCATAAGCTATGGCTCTACCATGAGTTGTATGAACTGTATTGCAATTTACATAAGAACTCATTCTACCACTACAACCTATACCCGAAACAAGACAAACATCATCCATATTCCAACCAAGTTTTTCTATTGCACGGATAATACATTTTAAAACAACACCATCGCCACATCCCCAGCACCACTGAGTAGGCATTTTATCTACTCTTAGATATTCATCATAATTAAAAGCCATTTATATACTCTCCTTTACCTTAGCAATAATTTCACTTGGAGTGATAGGACGACCATTTGCACGGTGCAAGCTAATAAAATCGCGACGCGAAGTTACTCTTTCAATCTCTTCAAGATATTGCCCCATATTAAGCTCGCTTACCATTACTTTTTTAAATTTGCTTACAACTTCAGCGATTTTTTTCTCAGCCACTGGATAAAGAGTAATTGGACGGAAAAGTCCCACTTTAATCCCTTGCTCTCTTAATCTTTGTATAGCTTCTTTTGCTGAACGACTTACGCTTCCATAAGCAATGATTAAAAATTCAGCATCATTAAGCATATACTCTTCATAAGCACAAATATCTTCTTGATTGTTTTTTATTTTACCTATGAGTCTTTCCATATTTTTTTTCACTATAACTCCATCTTCAGTTGGAAAACCTATATCTCCATGATGAAGTCCTGTAACATGATAACGATAACCTGTAAAGAAAGGATTTAAAGTTGCAGGCTCATTTTCTCCTGCTGCATAAGGTTTATAATCCTTTTTGTCTCCTTCAAATTTTTTACGGTTATACACTTTAATATCTTTTAAATCAGGTAAAACCGCTTTACCATTCATGTGCCCTACAGTTTCATCCATAAGTAAAAATACTGGAGTCATATATTTTTCAGCTAAATTAAACGCTCTAATGGTTTCTGTATAAGCTTCTTCAAGACTTGCAGGAGCAATAGCAATGCTTGCAAAATCCCCATGAGTTGGTGCTTTAGCTTGAAACAAATCTCCTTGTGCTACACGAGTTGGAAGACCTGTCGAAGGACCACCTCTCATAACATTTACAATCACAAGTGGAATTTCAGCAATAAATGCAAGTCCTATTTGCTCCGCTTTTAAAGAAATTCCAGGACCGCTACTTGCAGTCATGGATTTTACTCCACTCATTGCCGCACCAATAGCCACACTAATACCTGAAATTTCATCTTCCATTTGTATAAAAGTTCCATCATTTGCAGGAAGCATATGACTTAGCTCGTGAGCTATCTCACTACTAGGGGTAATAGGATAGCCTCCAAAAAATTTACATCCACAATCAATCGCAGCTTTGGCGATTAAAACATTACCTGTTGCTATAACTTCTCTCATTATTTTTCCTATGCTAATTTTTTGTATTTGTTATTTTTTACGGCTACAGCTCTATCTTTAGACTCAGCAGTAAGTTTGGCAAATTTAAATTCATCTCTTTTTGCCACCATAATAGCAAAATCAGGGCAATGTGTCTCACACTCGGTACAGCCTATACAGGATTCAGGGTGTACCACCTCTATCATTTGTCCTAAAACCGCATGCACATCATCGCGCATAGCTAAAACCCCAGCGGGGCAATAGCTAACACAAATATTGCATGCTTTGCATCTATGCTCATCTACCCAAACAGGGGTATCTTTTGGAGCTGTCATACTCATGTTTTTCCTTTATCAACCTAATATTTTTTGAATTTCTTCACCAATTAAAGCCGGAGAATCCACCACATGAATTCCGTAACTTTTCAAAGCTTCTTTTTTAGCTGCAGCACTTTCATCAGCACTTCCTACTATGGCACCTGCATGCCCCATTCTTTTACCTTTTGGAGCAGTTGCACCTGCAATGAATGCTACCACAGGTTTGCTAATATTTTCTTTAATAAATTTAGCCGCTTCCACTTCCAAACTACCACCAATTTCACCTATCATTACAATAGCTTTAGTTTCATCATCTTTTTGGAATTCACTTAAAAGTTCTTTATAAGCAAGACCTATGATAGGATCACCACCAATTCCTACTGCAGTAGAAATTCCATAACCACCTTGAACTACCTGATTAGCAGCTTCATAAGTTAAAGTTCCACTTTTTGAAATAAGCCCCACGCAACCTTTTTTAAAAATAAAACCTGGCATAATACCTAATTTGCATTCTTCAGAAGTGATAATACCTGGACAATTTGGTCCAATGATTTTCATACCCTTTTTATTGGCATATTGCTTAGCAAACATCATATCTTTTACAGGCGTATGCTCGGTGATTACAACTGCAAGCTTAATACCCGCATCAGCTGCTTCAATCACGCTATCACCCACAGCAAAAGCAGGTACAAAGATCAAGCTCACATCAGCCTTTGTTGCTTTAACCGCATCTACAACGGTATCAAAAACTGGTTTACCTAAATGAGTTTGTCCGCCTTTATGAGGGGTGACACCTCCAACTATATTTGTACCATAAGCCATGCATTGCTCAGCGTGAAAAGTTGCTTCTTTACCTGTAAAACCTTGAACTATTACTTTTGTATTTTTATTAACCAATATACTCATTTTCTATCCTTATCCTACTAAACTTTTTACAAGCTCTGCACCGTTTTTAAGATTGGTTGCTGCTTTGATATTTTTAAGATTTGAATTATCTAAAATTGTCTTTGCTTCTGCTGCGTTAGTGCCATCAAGACGCACTACAATTGGAATATTTACCTCAACATTCTTAGTAGCTTCTAAAATTCCATTTGCTATCCTATCACAACGAACAATACCACCAAAGATATTGATAAATATAACTTTTACATTCTTATCTCTTAAAATGATTTCAAAAGCCTTTGCAACAGTTTCAGGAGAAGCTCCCCCGCCTACATCTAAGAAATTTGCAGGTTTTGCACCACTATAATTAATAATATCCATAGTTGCCATTGCTAGACCCGCACCATTTACCATACAAGCTACATCTCCATCTAATTTCACATAGCTTAAGCCAAATTCAGCCGCTTCTCTTTCAGCAGGATTTTCTTCAGTAATATCTCTAAGTTCAGCAATTTCAGGATGACGATAAAGCGCACTATCATCAAAACTGCATTTTGCATCAAGGGCATAAAAATCCCCTTCTGCAGTTTTAATTAAAGGATTGATTTCAAGCATATTCATATCTTTATCCATGTAAAGCTTATAAAGTTTAGCTATCATAGAAATAAGTTTTTTGCCTTCATCTTTATCAAGTCCTAAAACTCTCGCTACTTCAAGTCCATGAAACATTTTAAAACCAATTTGTGGATCAATGCCTACTTTTGCAATTTTTTCAGGACTTTCTTTGGCTACTTTTTCTATATCCATCCCTCCTTCACTTGAAGCGATAATGGTAATTTGCTCTGCCATTCTATTAAATAAAATAGCCAAATAATACTCTTTTACTATATTAGCGCCACTTTCTATATAAAGTTTTTGCACGAGCTTACCTTCAGGTCCTGTTTGATGAGTTACTAAATTCATTCCTAAAATTTTACTTGCATAATCTTTTACCTCATCTAAATTTTTAGCGATTTTAACACCACCACCAAGACCACGGCCTCCTGCATGAATTTGAGCTTTAACCGCCCAAACACTACCGCCTAATTCTTTAGCATTAGCCACAGCTTCATCTACGCTAAATGCAACTTTTCCCTTTAAGGTAGGGATACCATTATCCGCAAAAATTGCTTTTGCTTGATACTCATGTATGTTCATTTATTCTCCTTTATATTGATATTTGATTAAAGATTTTTCCAATTTGTCTTTTTCTTGTGAACTAAGATCTAATCTCATGATTTCAATCACACCTTCAAGTCCTAATCTTGCCATAACTCCCAAGGCTTTGTTTTGCACTCCAAATTCTCCATGTAAAATCACACTCATGGGTAAAAACTCGCCACTTCTTATGGACTCAAGCATTCTTATGCAAGCACTAGCAGGGGCTAAATAAGCTGAAGTTTTAAGATGTTTGATTACTTTAGCTCCACCTGTTTTAACTTCATTTTCCAAATCATCAAATTCTTCTTCATTTAAAAATTCGCTTATATTTTTATTTTTAACACTTGCGTAAGATTTTACCAAAACCATATCATCATTATGAAAACCAATAAGTCTTGTATCCACGCTTGACATTTTGACATTAAGTTTTTTGGCAAGCTCATACTTAAATCTTGCATTGTCTAAAACTCCCGCCATGGCTATAATTTTCTTTGATGAAAAAATTCCGCTTTCATAAAGAGTATTAAGTAGAAAATCCACAGGATTAGTTAAAATAATAAAAAGCGGATCTTCTGTAAAATTTTTAATTTTTTTAGCGCAATCAAGCATAATGTTTGTATTCAACTGAAGCAATTCTTCTCTACTTTGCCCATCTTTTCTAGCAAAACCTGCACTAAAAAGCACTATATCTGAATTTTTGGTATGAGTATAATCTTTAGTGCAAAGTAAATCTATATTTAAATTTAAAGCAGCTATGCTTTGAGTAAGTTCTAGTTCTTTTGCATAAAGTAAATCCTCATTGATATCTACTAAAACAATTTCATTTGCTATTTCTCTTAAAATCAAAGCATAAGCTACGCTTGAGCCCACATTACCAGCCCCTATAACAGTAATTTTCATCTTTGTCCTATTTTTTCTAAAATAGCGTTAAAAGTTGCACTTGGACGCATGATTTTATTTGCTTTTTCATCATCAAATTTATAATATCCACCCAAATCCACTTTCACACCTTGTGCATCATTAAATTCGGCTCTGATTTTTTCTTCATTAGAAGAAAGCTCTAGGGCAATATCTTTAAAAAAGCTTTGAAGCTCCATATCACTTGCTTGTCTTGCTAAATGATTTGCAAAATACATTGCTAAATAAAAATGACTTGTTCTATTATCATCTTCTTTAACTTTTCTTGATGGAGCTTTATTATTTTCAAGCCATTCGCCTATAGCCTCATCAAGACATTCTGCCAAAACCTTAGCTTTATGATTACTACACTTATTTGCATAAAATTCCAAACTTGCTTGCAAAGCCAAAAATTCACCCAAACTATCCCAACGCAGATGATTTTCTTCGACTAATTGTTCTACTTGTTTAGGCGCTGAACCCCCTGCTCCTGTTTCAAACATAGCTCCACCCTTTAACATAGGCACAACAGAAAGCATTTTTGCACTTGTTCCAAGCTCTAAAATAGGAAAAAGATCGGTTAAATAATCCCTTAAAACATTACCCGTGATAGAAATAACATCTTTACCTTCTCGGATTAACTCTAAACTTCTTAAACAAGCTTCTTTTGGAGCTAAAATGGCTATATTTCTACCCTTTTCTTTTAAACGATTTTGTACCAAAGTTATCATGATTTTATTACTAGCTCTTTTGCTATCTAACCAAAAAATAGCTTCGGCTCCACTAAGTTCTGATCTTTCTATACCTAAATCAATCCAATTTAGCACCGCATCAAATTTAGCCTGATTGACTCTATAAATATCACCTTTTCTAACCTTATGCTCTAATAAAACTTTACCGTTAGAAACTATTTTAAAAGTTCCTTCTTCTTTAGCCACAAAGGTTTTATCGTGCGAGCCATATTCTTGAGCCTTTTTAGCCATTAAACCTACATTAGATACACTGCCAAGTTTTGAAGGATTTAAAGTACCATTTTTATGCAAATCTTCAATAACCGCCTCATAAATAGTTGCGTAAGTTTGATCAGGAATTACGGCATTTGTGTCCTTTTCCTTACCTTCCTTATCCCACAATCTTGCGCCATTTTTAAGCATTGCAGGCATAGAAGCATCAACGATAACATCGCTTGGAACATGAAGATTTGTGATGCCTTTATCTGAATTTACCATAGAAATATCTGCAGATTTAGCTAAAATTTCATTGTATTTTTTTAAAATTTCATCTTTTTTGCTTGAATTTTCGATCTTACTTAAAAGCTCACTTAAACCATTATTTGGATTAATACCTAATTTTTCAAATTCATCTTGAAATTCGATAAATAATTCTTTAAAAAATACTTTTACCGCATAGCCAAAAAGTATAGGATCACTTACTTTCATCATTGTAGCTTTTAAATGCAAAGAAAAAAGCACATCATCATCTTTGCTTGCTTTAATTTCTTTTGCATAAAATTCCTGAAGTTTTTGCACATCCATAAAAGTAGCGTCTAAAATTTCATTTTTTTCAAGTTTTAAGCCCTCTTTTAAAATTTCATTTTTACCATCAACGCTTGTAAATTCTATATTAGCCACACAATCTTGATCGATTAAAACCGCTTTTTCATTAGAGAAAAAATCCCCTTCTTTCATGTAAGAAACACGAGTTTTTGAGTTTGGATTAAACTCAACCACACGATAAGGATTGTTTTTTGCATAGTCTTTTACCGCTTTTGTTGAACGACGATCTGAATTTCCTTGTCTTAATACAGGATTAACCGCTGAACCTAAAACTTTTTGATATTTTGTTTTAATTTGCAATTCTTCATCATTTTTTGGCTCATCTGGGTAATTTGGTAACATGTAACCCTTATCTTGCAATTCTTTAATCGCCGCCTTAAGCTGAGGAATAGAAGCTGAAATATTTGGGGTTTTAATAAGATTTGCATCCGATCTTTTGACAAGCTCGCCTAAAAGCTCTAAAGCATCTTCACATCTTTGCTCCTCTTTTAAATACTCACTAAAAGTAGCTAAAATCCTTCCAGATAAAGAAATATCCGAGGTTTTTACTCCTATATACGCCCTACTTAAAAAAGCTTTCACTATAGGCAAAAACGAATAAGTCGCAAGAGCTGGGGACTCATCTGTTAAGGTATAAGTAATTTGCATTTTTAGTCCTTTAAAAACTTATTTTTATTTTCATTTTTAAGTATATTACAAATAAAAAAAAATGCAAGAGTAAGTTTAAAGTTTGTTTTAGTTTTCAAACAAACTTTAAATATTTTTAATTAAGTAAATTAGCAGGAAGTTGTATGATATTTTTAATAAGATTAAAAGGGGTTTTTAGGGTATCTGTTAAAATTTCGGTATGAAATTTAGGGTCATCTATACTTCCATCTATTTTTAAGTTTGTGCTAATTTCTTGATTTTTACCTAAAATTACATAATTTAAAATTGGAACCTTGGATATAGCTTCTGAAGCTGATTTTAAAGTTTTAAGCTCTAAACTAAAATCCACTGTATTTAATCTTAAATTTGCTGATCCTAAACCATATATATCTACACTATCGCCGTTTAAATTAATAGCTGAAACACTTAAAAGATCTTTTTTTCTATTAAAAATAATCTTTCCATCATGTAGGCTTAAACCTTTTTGATTAAAAGTTGGAGATTTAAACATCAATAAACTTGGTACAGTATCAATAAAGGAAATAAGCTGATTTACACCTTTTAAATCCTTCACATAAGTGTTTTTAAAATCGATCTGTCCGTCAAAATACTCCAATCCACTTCCTTTTATACTTAAGTTAAACACTCCATCTTGAACAGCTTGTTTTTGTAAAAACTCATTTAAATAATTATCATCAATATTGCTAACGTTTAAATTTAAATCATTAGAAGAATAATAAAGATCAAATTTTGCATTTCCTCTAGAACCTTTAAGATCCAAAGCATTGCCTTTTAAATCAGCCTCTACCCTATCAAAAGCCAAAGTTTTATTAGAATCTGGCAAAATTAAAGCTACATTTGCTCCACCAAAACTAATATTTTGGGTATTAGTAGAAATATCAAATGTTGAATTTGAAGAGTTGGAATCTTTTCTATAAATATAACTTAAATTTTTCAAATGAATTTCTTTATTATCAGAACTTATTTTAGCACTTGCTGTATCACTTTGAGTATGAATTTCCATAACGCCTTTATTTTTTACAATATCAAAGCTATCATTTTCATAAGGAGTTTGACCGTTGATAAGTAAATTATTTTTAAAATAAGCATCATTAACGCTTGCATTAAAATCTTCGAAATTTAAAGTTTTATAATAAACATTTTTAGCATCGATAAACCCAAACTTTTTAAGCAATGGAGAAAATGAAAATAAAATCTTAGGATTACTAAGATTAGCCTCAAGTCCATCTTTAAAATTTAAAATCAAATTCCACTGAGGAATGCTAATGTTAACATTTTGCGAATAATCTAATTTTACTTCTACATTTTGATTTTTTAAATCTAAAAGCTCCCCATTGTCAAAATAAAGCCTTGAAATCTGAGTATTGAAATTTCCTTGCTGTTTTTGCAAGTCAAATTTAGCATTAAAATCAGCTTTTAAAAAGCCATTTTCAACACTAGCATTTTCTATATTTAAATTATTTTGATTTAATTTGACAAATGCTTTTGCAATATTAAAATCAGCCAAAGAAATACTAGCATTCTCTAAAGCTAAAATACCACTATAAAAAATTTCACCCTTATCATGAAAATCAATTTTAAGCTCTAAATCACTTTTAATTTTTCCGCTTTTTTGATAAAAAGGTAATGAAAAATGATAATCTTCCAAAGCTTTAGCAAGTTTTTCGTCAAATTTTAGATTATTAGACTTAATACGCAAATAAATCCCAGCTTTTTTTTCATCAAATAAATCATATAGATAAACCTTACTAGAACTTAAATCAGCACCATTATAGAAAGCTTTATTAAAGACAAAATCAAGCTTTTGTTTGTTTAAATTTAAATCGAGTTTTGGAATTTCAATAGCATTCATTTTATCATCCAAACGAACTTTGACATTATTAACATAACCTGATGCGCTAATATTGTCTAAATAATAATTATTTTTAGTAAAATCTATAAAGCCCTGTAAATAATCTAAATGATAAAATTCTCCCTTAGCCCTATATGCCATCCAAAGATTTAAACTCTGTGGAAGTTCTATTCTTTTATTAACTCTTTTAAAAATTTCCGTAATATTTCTAATATTTAAATCTTCTATTTTATAAGCTAAATTTTTATCTTTGTAAGAGATACTTGCGTTAAAGTCAAGCAATTCTCCAGTTGCTCTACCTTGAAAATAATAAAACTCGCTCTTAGTATTGATACTTAAATTTCCATCAATATTTAAATCATAATCTTTTAATAAAAGTTTTTTAATACCAGCTATAAGTTCTTTATTTTGACGCTGTAATGTTAATTTTAAAAACAATAAATCATTATCTATAAAAAATTCATTATCTTTAAATAAAATACGCACATGATTATCTTTTATATTTAAATTTTGTATATCAATCTCTTCAACAAAAGTATATAGATATTTTAAATTTTTTGTTATTTTTAAAATCTCTGTTGAAGCATTATCAGAAGAGTGAGTTTGTGATGAAATTTCGGAATTTTGAGTCTCATTTATAGTGATATTTTTTGCTCGTACAATTAATTTTTTATCTAATTTAATATATAATTGTTCTAATTTTAAAAAATCAAATTGGATACTAGAGATGACAATCCCATTTTTAAGCACTATAAACAAAGCTAATATAAGCACAACAAAAAATACAACAATATATAAAATTTTCTTTTTCATACGCAACTTCTTTTTGATATTTATTTTGGGGATTTTTTATTATCTAACTCAGCCTTTAAAAAGCAATTCTGTGGTATTTATTCCCCAAGGTTCAATTTCTCAAATTATAACATATTTAAAGCAAAATAAATATCAGATGAGTAGTATTGATAAATATATTTTATTTTTTTTAGGACACCCTCAATCAGGCTGGATCAACATAGGTACAAAAGATTTAAATAGGGCTGAATTTCTACATAAACTCACTATTGCCAAAGCAGCGCTTCAAACCATTACTCTTATCCCAGGAGAAACAAGCGTAATCTTTTTAGAACAAGCAGCCAAACAACTTGGACTTGATAAAGATATACTTTTAAAAGAATTTCAAGCTCAAGCTCCTTATGATGAAGGAGTTTTTTTACCAGAAACTTATAAAATCCCAAAAGGCATTACAGAAAATCTACTCATTCAAATGCTTTTAAACCATGCTGAAATTTCCAATAAAAAAACTTCTGAGAAAATTTTTGGGGATTATAATCCAAAAAAATGGCACCAATATATCATCATCGCTTCTGTAATACAAAAAGAAGCTGCCAATGAAAATGAAATGCCTATAGTTGCAAGCGTAATTTATAATCGACTTAAAAAAGGTATGAAGCTTCAAATGGATGGAACTTTAAATTATGGAATTTACTCCCATGTAAAAGTTACCCCACAAAGAATAAGACAAGATAATAGCTCTTATAATACCTATAAATTTACAGGATTGCCTAAAGAAGCGGTTTGTAATGTTTCTTTAGCTGCTATTCGTGCAGCTATTTTTCCTTTAAAGACAGATTATTTATATTTTGTGCGTGATAAAAATACTGGAGTTCATATTTTTAACACAAATATAGATGATCACAATAAAGCCATAAATTTACAAAAAGGAAAATAATTTTGATATTTTTATGCAAAATAGTTAAATTGGAACAGTATTTGCTTGTTAATATTAAAAATTATAAAAAGGATAAAAAATGATCAACCCATTTAAGTCAAAAGAACTAGTCACTGGTGCTTTAGCGGGTAGAAATCTAAGAAATCAACTCATCAATGCCAATCTTGCAAATGTTGATACTCCTTTTTATAAAGCAAGAGATATTGAATTTGAAACAGCTTTGGTAAATCGCGCAAATGAAATTTTTAAAAAAAATGATAATAAAGAATTGCAATTAGCCATAACCGAAGAAGGACATCAAAAACCTTGGAAATTTCCAGATCCTAGTAAATCTACTATTTACTTAAGAGACGGACATTTAGCAAGAAATGATGCAAATACTGTTGATCTAGATGTAGAAACCACAGAAATGAGCAAAAATACAGTTATGATAACAGCTCTTGATGGAGTTTTAAGAAGACAAAGCAATATCTTTAGTTCTATACTTGACGCAAGCTCTAAATTAAGTTAAAGGTAAATTATGGCATACTTAAGTGATTTTGATATTAGTGGTTATGGTTTAAGTGCTCAACGTTTTAGAATGAATGTTATTAGCTCTAATATAGCTAATGCAAACACTACAAGAACAGCTGAGGGTGGGCCTTATAGAAGACGCGAAGTGATCTTTAAAGCAACAGATTTTGATAAGCTTTTAAATGAGCAAATTAACAAAGATAATAATTTTTTAAAATATGAAAATCCTTTAAATGATCCAAGTTCGCCAGAAGAAGCTAAACCTGCTATTCAAAGTGTTGTAGTGGATAAAGTGGTCAGAGATGACAAAGATTTTCGCATGAAGTATGATCCGAGCCATCCTGATGCAAATGCTGAAGGTTATGTAGCGTATCCAAATGTAAATCCTGTTATTGAAATGGCAGATTTGATTGAAGCTACAAGAGCTTATCAAGCGAATGTAAGTGCTTTTACAAGTGCAAAAACTATAGCTCAAAGTGCGATTGATTTATTAAGAGGATAATAAAAAATGAACAATATTAATGATTTAAGATTAAATAATAATATTTCAAATACCAACAAAAGTCAAAATTCCACAGGAATTGGTGATGAATTTGCCAAGATGCTTAAAAATGAAATCGATGATTTAAATAAAGCACAAGAAAGTGGAGAAGCTGCAATGACAGACATTGCCACAGGACAAGTAAAAGATCTGCATCAAGCAGCTATAGCTATCACTAAAGCTGAAAGCAGTATGAAATTTATGCTAGAAGTAAGAAATAAAGCGATCAGTGCTTATAAAGAAATCACAAGAACTCAAATTTAAACCCTAATGCAAGAATATAAAAAAAATAGGGTTTCAAAAGTTGCCTTTGCCTACTGCATGGCACTTTTGTTTATGATTATTTTTATCAGCTCTACTTTTTTTCTTACATCAAAACGTCATATACCTAACACTGAAAAAGATCAATACGCTCTTGCTCTAAGAGGATCGATTATAACTAAAGATAATTTTACTATCACAAGTTCTAAACAAATTTATCGTGCTGAAATTGATCTTAGAAGTATCAACAAAGATAAATTTGATCTATTTTTAAAGCTTTTTCAAATTTATAGTGGGATAAGTAACGATCAAATAGCAGATATTAAAAAAAGAATGCAAAATCAAAAAAAACGTTCTTATAATTTTGTTCTTTTACAAAACTTAGATTCCAAGCAAGCAAGCTACCTTAAAGACCTTGCTAAAAAACTTTATATACAAGGCTTTTTCAAAGCTTTTACAAATAATTCTGGAAGAGTTGAAACAAGAGGATTAAATATCATCGAACATGAAGAAGATAGAATTTACATGTCAAAAGATTCTTTTACTCCTATTATCGGTTATACTAAAATGATATTAGATCCAGAAAGTGGAATTTTAAAAAATATAGGAGTTAAAGGTTTAGAAAAATACTACGATGAATGTCTAAGTCCTGTTCAAAATGAAAAAATTCAAGGACTTAAAGATATAGGTGGAAATATTATTTTAAATCTAAATTCACTACAGCAAAAAAAGATCAATGGTTGTGATTTATATTTAAATCTTTCTTTGAAACTACAAAAAAGCATAGAAAAAGCTATAGATCAAAGAAATGAGGATTTAAAAGCCAATGAAATCATCGTTGGGGTAATGGAAAGCAAAACAGGAAGAATTTTAGCTTTAGCAAGCTCAAGGCGCTATGACCCGCAAAATCGTGGAAAAGATCTATCAGTTCTTAATGCAAGTGCTATAGAATACGGCTATGAAGCAGGTTCTGTTATAAAACCTTTTATCTTTACAACAGCCTTAAGACTTGGTAAAATAAAAATGGATGAAGTCATTAATACTTATGGCGGTTCTTATAAGCTAGGACGTTTCACCATCAAAGACGATCACAAAATGGACAAAATGACTATGGAGGAAGTTATAAGATATTCTTCAAATATAGGCATGATACAAATTGCTAAAAGACTTAACAATATAGAAATCGTATCAGGACTTAAAATATTTAAATTTGGCGAAAAAAGTGGTATTGACCTACCCTATGAACAAAAAGGAGAAATTCCAAATCCTAAGCGCTTAAGAGATATAGAAAAATCTGTTTTAAGTTATGGTTATGGACTTAAAACAACCTTTATACAACTCCTTGCAGCTTATAATGTTTTCAACAATGATGGGTTTTATATCACACCGCGTTTAGCTGAAAAATTCTATCAAAATGGACGCTTTACAAATCTTGATAATGATGTAAAAAAAGAAAAAATTCTTTCTAGCGAAGCCACTAAAACGATGCAAAATGTTCTTATAAATGTTATAGAAAAAGGAACAGGAAAAAAGGCAATTACACAAGGTATTATTGCAGGAGGTAAAACAGGAACGGCAAGAATAGCCGAAAGACAAGGTTACACCTCAAATCGCTACAATGCATCCTTTTTTGGTTTTGCAAATGATTTAAATCACGCCTATACCATAGGAGTTCTCGTAAGACATCCTACTAAACCTTATAGTTATTATGCTGCACAAAGTGCTTTGCCTATGTTTAAAGATGTTGTTGATATTTTAATCAATGAAGAATTTCTAACGCCTATACAAGACAATAACCAAACTAACACAAACAACTAGTTTGATATATCTTTAGAAAATATCACCTCAACAGCACCTATAAGTTCTTCAGCAATCTTAGCAGCAAAAGTTGTATCATTAAGTATTGAAATTCCTTCAGCTGTTGTGATTTTTCTTACTGAAATAAGATGTTCAACATTGCTCAAGGTTAAAGTATCGATTTCTTTTAAAATTTCTTTTCCTTTTTGAAGATTTTTAATAATCAAATAAAGCTTTTCACGATCTTCAACCACTCTAAGCTCTTCGATACTTCTTAAAAGCTCTCCTAAATTCGATCTAATTTTATTATACTCTAAAGCCAAAAATTCATTAGAAGAACTAGAATATTTCTTAATATTTGCTTGGATAATTTTTAAATTTTTAGTTGTTTCGACTAAATTTTTAGCTGCCATCTTAAAGGTAAAAATTTTATGATTCTTTGTTTCATCGTTAATATAAACTTGTGCTTTAGTTGAAAAATCAATAATAGCTTCAAAAAGAACCTTTATCCTAGTTTGATACAAATAGTCCAAATCCACATTTTTACTAAACCACCTTTTATTTTCTAAAATTTCTTTAAAACTTTTATCACTTTGTATATCTTTACGACTAAAACCTATAGCATGAGCAACAATTGCATAGGTATTGTTATAAAGATGCTCGCTTTCTTTCCTTAAAGCTTCGATGGCTGTGTCGCTAAACTTAACCAAACTACTATCAAGATATAAAGGTTTGTCTTTATTCTTATCTTTAGGAGCTTTTACTATCTTATTTAAAAAAAGAACAATTTGAGGAGTAAAGAATGAAAAAAGCACAACACCAATTAAATTAAACAAAGTGTGAAATAATGCTACTTTCAAAGCTATATCTTCTATGTTTAATATAATGGATAAAAAATTAAGAAAATGTATAAAATAAGGAAAAATAAGCACTATTAAAAAAGCTATACCAAAATTAAAAATACAATTTGCAAACGCTAATTTCTTTCCTTCAATATTGGTACTTAAAGAAGCTAAAACAGCCGTTACAACCCCTCCAACACTAGTACCTAAAGTTGCTGCTAAGGAATTTTCCAAACTGATTTGTCCAGCAAGTAAAGCAGCAACAATAATAGCCATTGTAGCTGTGCTTGATTGTATAACTCCTGTAAGCAAAGCACCTAATCCTAAAAAAACAAAAACTCCTTTAAAACCAGCAAAATCAAAGCGAGAAAGATCAATTATATGTTTAAAATTTTCAAAACCACTTTTAATATAATCCACACCCAAAAAGAAAAATCCTATACCAATAAAAATATTACCCAAACCCTTTAATACACTATCTTTTTGAAAGAAAAATAATACTCCAATAATCAAAAGTGGGATAGCTAACATTGAAATTTTAATATTTGTCAAACCAACAATCAGCCAAGAACTTGCCGTATTTCCTAAATTTGCTCCAAAAATAATCCCTATGCCCGCACCTAAAGAAATAAGCCCTGCACTCAAAAAAGAAATCGTAATAATAGAAACTAAAGTTGAAGATTGCATAATTAAAGTACTTAAAGTACCAAAAAGTATACTTTTTATCTTTGTATCAGTTGACTTTGCTAAAATTTTTTCAAGCAAACCACCACTAAAAGCTTTAAAACCTATACCTAAATTAGTCATTCCAATAAGAAGTATTGCCACTCCTGCTAAAAGATTGGCAAGCTCATCATAACGAATTAAAATAAAAATCAGAACTAAAGTAAAAATGCTCCATGAAATAAATTTAAAATATTTTAAAGAATTTCTTTCCTCTTGCAATACCTAACCTTTTAATTTTTCAAATTCATTCATCAGAAATTCCCTCAAATTTTCAGCTTCTTCTTCCCCTTTTTCTAGATACTCAAGCAATAAATTTTCTAATTCTTTTAAAAAAGAAAAAAGTTCGTTTTGCCAAATACTATCGTTTTTATTACTCAAATTCATGGTTTGTATGAAAGTCAGCTCCCTGCTTAAATCCCCAAGTTTTTCTAAAAATTCATCTTTTTGATAAGAAATTTTTAATGCTAAATTAGTATTTTGGATATTTTCTTTAAATTCTCTGATTTTTTCATCGATTAAATCACAAAATTTCGGATAAATATCCATTTTAATAGGCTCTAAAAGAGTTCGCTCATCTATATTTAAAGTAAGCTTTTTAACAGCAAAATAAAGAGCTAAAAAAGACAAAGCTGCTATGAGTAAATAAATTCCTAGCATTAATAACCCTTAAGGGCTAGCATGCCGCCATCTAAATTAATGCTTTCAAGTCCCAATTTTTCGGCTATAAATTCAGCTGCAACCATGCTTCTATGACCACTACGACAAATAAAAGCAAGTTTTTTATTTTCATCTCTTTTACTTTGAAATTCATCTAAAAATTTAGCATTTAAAAGCCCTTTATTATCATATAAAGCCACACATTGCGCATTAGGTAAAATACCTTCTTCCCATTCTAAAGGAGTGCGCACATCAAAAATTTGATATGCGTTTAAATCTTGCTTTGTCCAAAGACTTGCAGGGATATTCTCTATCATGAAAAAGCCTTGTTGATGATTTTTGTAAGGCTTGCATTAAATTCAGCAGGATTATCCACGCCCATACCTTCGCTTAGTTTTGCCATATTTAAAACTAGGGTTGCTATATCTGCGCTAAAAGTTTCGTTGTTTTTAAGACCTGTAAAAATAGCGTGTTTTGGATTGATTTCTAAAATAGGTTTGAAATTTTGCTCTTGACCCATTTGTTTTAAGAGTTGCTGCATAGCAAAATCAGGTTTATTTTTATCATAAACTATACAACTTGGGCTATCTTTTAAACGACTGGTTAGTCTTACATCTTCGACTTGATCTTTTAGAAGTTCTTTAAATTTAGCTACAAGTGGAGCAAAAGTATTTTTTTCTTCATCACTTAGTTCATTTTTATCTTCTACTTGATTGATGGCTACAAATTTCAAACCTTCAAATTCTAGCATAGGAGTTACTAAAGAATCAATCTCATCGTCCATGAGTAAAACTTCTATATTTTTTTGTTTATACTCTTCAAGCAAAGGAGAGGTTCTTAATAAACTTTCATTATTTCCTGCTATATAAAAAATTTCCTTTTGTTCGCCTTGAAGGTCATTTTTATACTCCTCTAAAGAGCGTAAATTTTCACCTTTAGTGCTTTTATAAAGCATGAGTTTTAAAAGACTATCTTTTTCTCCGCCAAAACCATAAAGTCCTTCTTTTAATACTTTACCAAAGGTTTTAAAGAAAGATAAGTATTTTTCTTTATCATTGTTTTTTAGTTTTTCAAGTTCACCTAAAATCTTTTTAACGCTAGCTTCTTTAACACCTTTTAAAATTTGATTTTCTTGCAAAATTTCACGGCTTACATTAAGCGGCAAATCTTCTACATCGATAATCCCACGCACAAAACGCAAATAAGTTGGTAAAAGTTCTTTATCGTCATCGCTGATAAATACGCGTTTTACATAAAGTTTTAAGCCACTTTGATAATCCACACGGAATAAATCAAAAGGTGCATTTTGTGGTATAAAAAATAAAGAATTGTATTCTAATTTTCCTTCGCTTTTAGTGTGAAGATAAAGTAAAGGTTTGTTTGAATCATGAAAATTTTGCTCATAAAATCTTTCATAATCTTCTGCTTTAAGGCTTGATTTTTGCATTCTCCATAAAGCATTGGCTTTATTGATTTGAGAAATTTTAAGTTCAGTTTTCCCTTCTTCTTCGCCTTCTTTAGCAGGAGTAAATTCTTCTTTTTCCATGAAAATTGGAAATTGAATATGATTAGAATATTTTTCTATAATGCTTTCGATTTTATAAGTATTAGCAAACTCATCATCTTTTAAGTATAAAGTAATGCTTGTACCTTGTTCTTCTTTGCTTGCGTCATTAATCTCATAACCATTTGCATCAGAACTCCAAAGATAAGCTTTATCATCTAAAGCTTTTTTGCTTAAAACTTCGATTTTGCTAGCCACCATAAAAGCAGAATAAAAACCTACCCCAAATTGTCCTATGAGTTGAGAATCTTTTTTAGCATCACCGCTTAAATTTTCTAAAAAACTTTTAGTGCCGCTTTTTGCTATGGTTCCAAGGTTGTTGATAAGATCATCTTTATCCATACCTATGCCATTATCACTAATGCTTAAAGTTTTTCTATCTTTGTCAATTTTGATTTCAATTTTAGGTTCGAATTTTAAGCTTTTATATTTATCATCACTTACGCTTAAAAAATTAAGCTTATCTAAAGCGTCACTTGCGTTTGAAATAAGTTCTCTTAAAAAAATTTCTTTATTAGAATATAAAGAGTGTATCATAAGCTGTAAAAGCTGATTTACTTCGGTTTGAAATTGCATTTTAATCTCCTTTGTAATTTTTTAAAGTGGTATTTTAGCAAAAAATACAAATTCTAAAGTAAATTTAAAGATTTATTTGAAAATTATAAAACCAAGCCATGCGGCAAATAAACAAAGAAAGACATTTAAGAGAATATTTAACGCAAAATAAAGATAATTTCCACTTTGTAAAAGAAGTAAATTTTGATAAGAAAAAGTAGAAAAAGTTGTAAAAGCTCCTAAAAAACCTGTACTTATAAAGCTTTTAAGCAAAGGAGATAAACCTTTATTTTGCGCATAAGAAAACAAAAGTCCTATGATAAAAGAACCCAAAACATTAACAAAAAGAGTTCCAAGGCTGATAGAATAAGGGAAAAATTTATTCACTAAATTTATAGAAAGCATTCTTAAGATTGCCCCTATAAATCCCCCAAAACCAACAACTAAAAGGGTATTTAGCAAAGCTTAGCTCTTTCTTGATCGAGCAATTCTTGCATTTTTTTTCTGGTGTTTTCAAGCCACTTTTCATCATTTGTATCGACTAAATCCATACAAATGATTTTAAGCACTCCACTGCTTGCACTAAAACTTTTTGTGTCTAAAATTTTTGCAGAATCCACAATTAAAATAGGTTGAACTTTAAGATTTAATTTTTCACTTAAAATTTTTGCTCCACTTTGAAATTTAAGCATTTTTTCATTTTTAGATCTAGTTCCTTCTGGAAAAATAGCCAAAATCCTATCTTCACTAATTCTTTCTTTTGCTTCTTTTAAAACTCGCACTAAATCACGCGGATTTTTTCTATCTATACAAAGAAGTTTTGGTTTTTTCATAGCAACTTTGAAAATAGGAATTTCTCCTAATTCTTTTTTGGCAATCCAGCATAAATTTTTAGGATATAATTCTTCTAAAGCGATAATATCTAAAGCACTTTGATGATTCATTAAAATCATCTGAGCTTGCGGATTAAAAGTGCCAATGATTTCTTGTTTATAAGAGATGGTGTATCTTTGAAATTTAGCCCAAATTTTGCGGATTTTCCAAAGTGTGTTTTGAGATTTTGTAAAGCAAAAACAAAAAACCACTAAAGCAACGCTTAAAACAAAAAAAATCCAAAAATAAAGAGCTTTAATTTTTTTGTAAATCATCTTTATTAATCCAACCTATTTTTCCATCAGAAAACAGTACTTTAATATAATTTTGTCTTTTGCCTAAAACTTCTACTTTTTCATCTGCATTTGCCGTATAAAAATAAGTTGAAGGCTCTGTAGGTAAAATTTTAGCCCTAGAACCAGCCTTGATAATCGCATTTTGAGTATTGGTATCTACAAGAAAACTAAGTGCAAAACAAACAACTGCCAAAGCCAAAATAATGTAATTTTTTCTCCATACAAATAAAGCTCCAAATAAAACCGCTAAAAACCATAAGGTATATTGTTTATAAATATTTAAGTCTTTATTTATAGGATTTAAATCACTCTGAGTACTGATCTCATCGTCACTAATTTTTAGTTTTAAATTTATATTTTCAAGCTTTTTACTGTCCTTATTGAAATACGAAAATTCAAAATTTGTTTTACTTAATGGCAAAATAGCATAATAAAAAGCATTAGAAGCATTAAAATCCCCTTTTAAATTTTCAATGCCTTGCTTTTGAATTCCTTCTATAAAAAAGCTTTTAAGATTTGTATTGGTTGCGTTTAGTTCTACCATCATAATGATATTAGCATCATCAAAATAACTCGCTTTAACTTTTTTAATTTCCAAAGAACTTGCCACAAGGTGTGAAAAATCTTTATTGGATAAAGTATTTTCAAATTTGATAGGATTAAGATTGATATCAGCCTCTTGAAAAGCTTCATTATTTCTAAGAAGTTTGATAGAAATTTTACTCAAACTAGCATTTGAATTTTTAGCTTCAAACCATAAAGTTGTTTTATATTCGTTATTGATAAATTCCCATTTTGCATCTGGATTTAAAAAAGATAAATTAGTTTTTTCTACGCTTATGTTAAAATCAAATTTTGTATTTTCCGTAGTGCGAGCATAGATCGTAATAGGAAAAACTTCTCCAACATATACCCTACTTGGATATTCATCATTTGTAAGAAC
The DNA here is from genome assembly GCF_001762445.1 of Campylobacter sp. BCW_6877. Lineage (NCBI taxonomy): Bacteria > Pseudomonadati > Campylobacterota > Epsilonproteobacteria > Campylobacterales > Campylobacteraceae > Campylobacter > Campylobacter sp. BCW_6877. Next base: position 45,189 of record NZ_MJWW01000061.1, read on the forward strand.
CAAACTCCCTTTAGCTATAAAAGGATCATCTACATTGCTTTCAAAGTCATTATTTTCATCGCTTGGCGGAATATTTTGATAAATTTTTTGTTCTTCTTGGGGTAATTTTTGTAATTCTTTTTGCATATTTTCATCTTGGCCGCTAAATACAGAAATTTCACCTCTGCCAAACAATACAACAACACTAAAAATTAAAGTTAATAAAATTTTCAAAATAAAAAGCCTTTAAGCATTTTCAAACCTAGATCATTACCTAGAACTTTTTCACAAGCACGCTCAGGATGTGGCATGAGTCCAAAGATTTTTTTGTTTTCATCACAAATTCCTGCGATATCAAATACAGAACCATTTGGATTTGACTCGTATTTTAGAGTAATAAGATCTTTATCTTGCAATTCTTTTAAAGTAGCCTCATCAGCGTAATAATTTCCCTCTCCATGGGCAATTGGTAAATTAATAATTTCATCTTTTTTGAAATTTTTCAAAAAGGCATTATCATTAGAAACTACTCTTAAATTTTGGTTTTTTGAGATAAAACTAAGATTGTTGTTATGCTTCATTGCACCTTTTAAAAGACCGCTTTCAAGTAAAATTTGAAAACCATTACAAATACCTAAGATATATCCTCCCTTTTTTGCATGATTAAAAACACCTTGCATAACAGGAGCAAGTTTTGCAATAGCTGCACATCTTAGATAATCTCCATAAGAAAATCCGCCTGGCAAAACAACTAAATCTGTATCAAATTCTTTTTCTTCATGCCAAACAATCTGCGTTTTTACTCCAAGTTTTTCAAAGGCATAAGCTGTATCAAATTCACAATTTGTCCCTGGAAATCTAATAATAGCAACTTTCATTTTACTCTTTCTCAATTATAAGCTCATAATCTTCAATGACGCTATTTACCAACAACTCTTCACACATTTTTTTGACTTGTTCTTTGGCTAATTTTTCATCTTTCTCATCAAGAGAAATTTTGATTTGTTTTGCTATTTTTACTTCTTTTACGCTATTAAAATTTAAAGAATGCAAAGCTTTTTCCACCGCTTTGCCCTGTGGATCTAAAACCCCATTTTTTAAAGAAATATTTACAATAACTTCCATATTTTTCCTTAATTTAATATTCTTTTTAAAACTTCTTCATAAGCCATTTTTACATTACCTAGATCTTGACGAAATCTATCTTTGTCTAATTTTTCATTACTAAATTTATCCCAAAATCTACAACTATCAGGACTTATTTCATCAGCTAAAACAAGTTCATTATCTTTAGTTAAACCCAGTTCGATTTTAAAGTCAATCAGCCTTAAATTCTTATTGTCAAAAAATGGAGTTAAAATAGAGTTAATCTTTCTAGCTATATTTTTAATTTCACTAATTTGAGCTTCATTTTGCACTAAATTTAAAATCAAACAATGCTCATCATTGATAAAAGGATCGCCTAAGGCATCATCTTTAAGACAAAATTCCACCAAAGCAAAAGGTAGTACAGTGCCATCTTTAATGCCCAGTCTTTTTGTAAGAGAACCTGTTGCAACATTGCGTACTATAACTTCAATAGGAACAATTTTACATTTTTTAACCACTTGTTCTGTATCGCTTATAGTTTCTACCAAATGGGTTTTAATCCCATTTTTTTCAAGCAAATGAAAAATTTCAGTACTGATTTTACAGTTTAATGCGCCTTTTCCACTTTCATTGCCTCTTTTTTCTGCATTAAAAGCAGTTAAATCATCTTTAAACTCACTAATTAGTAAATTTTCATCATCGGTTTTGAAAAGTTTTTTACCTTTTCCTTCGTAGAGCATTTCTTTTTTTGTCATTTTATTGTCCTTGTTTGATATTTAAAATTTTAATAGTATCAATAGCTGATTTTAACTGTGCGTCATCATTGATTTGTTTTTGACTGATTAGATTTTTATTGTCTTTATTTTCTTGTTTATCTTCTTTTTTATTTTTATCTATTTTTTCAAGCTCACTTTCTAAATGTTGTTTTAAGTCGCTTTCTTTTATAGAAAAACCATCTTCTTGAGTATTTACTTTACCTGGAAAAACTTCAATATCAGGTTTTACACCCACTGCTTGAATAGTACGCCCGCTTGGAAGATAATATCTTGCAATAGTAAGCCTTAAAGCTTCAGTTTTATTAATAGGTATGATTTGTTGAACACTACCTTTTCCAAAAGTATTTTCACCCACAATAACACCGCGTTTAAGATCTTGTAAAGCTCCGCTTACGATTTCACTTGCACTAGCACTTCCACCATTTACAAGCACAACCAAAGAAGCATTAGAAATTTTGTTTTTAGGATCGGCTTTATATTCTTGATTTTCACTTGCAATGCGTCCTTTTTGAGAAACAATAACACCTTTATCTACAAATAAATTTACAAGTCCTATAGCTTGATTTAAAAGTCCACCAGGATTATTTCTAAGATCTAAAATAACCCCTTTAACATTAGGATATTTTTTAAGTTCTTTACTTGCCACATCTACAACATTTTTATCAAAATTTGTAACTCTAAGATAAAGAATGTTTTCATTTTCTATCATTTTTGCATAAACACTTTCTATCTTAATAATTTCTCTTGTAAGTGTAACATCAAAAGGTTTTGTTGCACCTTTTCTAAAGATGGTTAAAGTGATTTGAGTTTTTGGCTTACCACGCATTTTATCTACAGCATCATTGAGATTAATTCCTAAAGTGGCCTCATCATTAATTTTTAAAATAATATCTCCTGATTTTATCCCTGCTTTATCTGCTGGTGTTCCTTCTATAGGAGAAACAACTGTTAAAGCGCCATCTTTCATACCTACGGTTATACCAAGGCCACCAAATTCACCATTGGTTTGAATTTTCATATCATTAAAATCTTTTTCATTTAAAAAAGAAGAATGCGCATCAAGATTGCTTAAAAGCCCTGATAAAGATTTATCCACCAAATCGCTGATATTTTGATCATCCACATAATATTGCTCTACTATGGCAAGAGTTTTTGTAAGCTTATCTAAAGCTTCTAGGCGTTTTTGAACCTGCTCTTCTTTTTGATCAACTTTAGCTTGTAAATGACTTGTTAAAAATAGACATAAAATAAAAGTAGTGGCAAAGCCTACAAGACCTGCAAAAAATCGTTTTGTTTTCAAAATAAGCTCCATTATTGAGTTTTAGTTTAAAGAGTAAATTTTAATAAAAATTACTTAAAACTTCGTAAATAAATTTAAATTCTTAAAAATATGTTAAAATAGACTAAAAATTCCAAAAAGAAAGTTAATACAATGTGCCAAGAAAAACATACTCATACACATTCTCAAAAACATCTTAAAGCAGTTTGCAATCGTCTAAGTAGAACCATAGGGCATTTAAGTGCTATTAAAAGAATGGTTGAAAATGACAAAGACTGTAGTGAAATTTTAATCCAGCTTGCTGCTGTAAAAGCCGAAGTTAACAATACTGCAAAAGTAGTTTTAAAAGAACATTTAGCTCATTGTATGGTACATGCTGTAGAAGAAAATGATATTCAAAGTATAGAAGAATTAAACAAGGCTATAGATATGTTTATGAAATAATCTAAAATTAGTTATTTGTCCTATTATTTAAAAAATTTTACTCAATTAACTTGACATTATATGACTAAAGTTATATAATAGCAAGTATATAAACTAAATAAAGGATAAAACATGGCAAATATACAAGATTTTTTAACTGATAATATGCTTTCAAACCTTGAAAGTGCAGCATCTTTAGCTATACATTCTAAAAATAATGAAGTTGTACCTTTACATCTTTTATGGGCTTTAAGCGTAGATAGTACAAGTATTTTAAATCAAATTTTAAATAAATTAAATATTTCTAAAGAAGCCTTAGAGCTTGAAATTAAAAGCAGAATTTCAAAACTTGCAACGAGTTCAAATGTAAGCCGTGAAAATATACGCTTTTCCAATGAACTTATAAATTCATTAGAAAATGCTAAAGGATTGATGAGTGCTAATGGAGATAGTTATTTAAGTGTGGATACTTGGCTTATAAGTGAAAGTCAAAAAAGTCCTATTAAAGAAATTTTGGCGCAATTTTTAGATTTAAGAGAATTTCAAAAAGAGCTTGAAAGTCTAAGAGCGGGACGCAAAATCGATAGCAAAACAAGCGATGAAACCTTAGATAGCTTAAATAAATTTGGTATAGATTTAACCTTAAAAGCAAGTGAGGGTAAACTTGATCCTGTTATAGGCAGAGAAGAAGAAATCGAACGTTTGATGCAAATTTTAATACGCAAAACCAAAAACAACCCTATACTTTTAGGTGAACCAGGCGTAGGAAAAACAGCTATAGTAGAAGCTTTAGCACAAAGAATTATCAAAAAAGATGTTCCAAAATCTTTACAAAATAAAAAAGTCATCGCTCTTGATATGAGTGCTTTAATTGCAGGTGCAAAATACAGAGGAGAATTTGAAGACAGATTAAAAGCTGTGGTTAATGAAGTGATAAAAAGTGAAAATATCATTCTTTTTATCGATGAAATTCACACTATAGTAGGGGCTGGAGCGAGTGAAGGCAGTATGGATGCGGCAAATATTTTAAAACCCGCTCTTGCAAGAGGTGAACTCCATACCATAGGCGCAACCACTTTAAAAGAATATCGTAAATATTTTGAAAAAGATGCGGCCTTGCAGCGCCGTTTTCAACCTGTAAATGTGGGCGAACCAAGTGTTAATGAGGCTTTGGCCATGTTAAGGGGTATAAAAGAAAAGCTTGAAATTCATCATAATGTAACCATAAATGATAGTGCTTTAGTAGCCGCGGCTAAACTTTCAAAGCGTTATATAGCAGATCGTTTTTTACCTGATAAGGCTATTGATTTAATCGATGAAGCTGCAGCTGAACTGAAAATGCAAATTGAAAGTGAACCAAGTTCTTTAAGAAAAGTACGCAAAGATATAGAAACTTTAGAAGTTGAAAATGAAGCTTTAAAAATGGAAAATGATGAGAAAAATCAAAAAAGACTCGATGAAATCGCAAAAGAACTAGCTAATTTAAAAGAAAAACAAAATGCCCTAAATTCACAGTTTGAAAATGAAAAAAGTGTTTTTGATGATATAAGCACTAAGAAAAAAGAAATTGATTTGCTTAAAAATGAAGCTTCTTTAGCTAAAGCTAGGGGTGAATTTCAAAAAGCAGCTGAGTTAGAGTATGGAAAAATTCCAAGTCTTGAAAAAGAAGTAGAAATTTTAGAAGATAAATGGAAAAAAATGAGCGAAAATGGAGTTTTACTTAAAAATCAAGTAGATGAGGATTTGGTTGCTGGAATTTTAAGCAAATGGACAGGTATTAGCGTGCAAAAAATGCTAACCTCTGAAAAACAAAAATTCTTAGAAGTGGAAAAACATTTAAAAGAAAGTGTCATAGGACAAGATAAGGCCTTAAGTGCTTTAGCTAGAGCCATTAAACGCAACAAAGCAGGACTTAATGCGGACAATAAACCTATAGGAAGCTTTTTATTTTTAGGGCCAACAGGGGTAGGAAAAACACAATCAGCTAAAGCTTTGGCAAAATTTTTATTTGATGATGAAAAAGCAATGATTCGCTTTGATATGAGTGAATTTATGGAAAAACATAGCGTTTCAAGACTCTTAGGTGCGCCTCCAGGATACATAGGACATGAAGAAGGTGGAGAGCTTACTGAAGCCGTACGAAGAAAACCTTATAGCGTACTTTTGTTTGATGAAGTTGAAAAAGCACATAAAGATGTATTTAATGTGCTTTTAGGGATTTTAGATGATGGTAGAGCAACCGATAGCAAAGGTGTAACAGTGGATTTTAAAAATACCATTATCATTTTAACTTCTAATATTGCCTCAAGTGCTATTATGAATTTAAGCGGAAAAGAACAAGAAGATGTAGTAAAAAATGAGTTAAAAAATTTCTTTAAACCTGAGTTTTTAAACCGCTTAGATGATATTATCACCTTTAATCCACTTGGAAAAGATGAAGCTTATGAAATAGTTAAGCTTTTATTTAAAGATTTACAAATGAGCTTAGAAAACAAAGGGATAAAAGCAAGTTTAAGCGAAAATGCAGCTCTTTTAATCGCTAAAGATGGTTTTGACCCTGATTTTGGTGCTAGACCTTTAAGAAGAGCTATTTATGATCTTATAGAAGATAAATTAAGCGATATGATACTTGCTGATGAACTTCATGAAAATGATAGCATTATCATTGATGCAAAAGATGATGAAATAATCATCAAAAAAGCTTAATCATTTTGAAAGTAGATCTTTCTACTTTCAAAATATAATCTCGCTTTCATTAAATTTCATATTTGCTTTTGGTAATGGTGATTTGGTGGTATAATAAGCACTTTCTCCTTTATAATTTCCACGATAAACCCCATTAGGAATGCTAAATTTTCTAGTTGTATCAGGGAATTTTTCTATATATTGAGTTAAAAATTCTCTAAACACAGGAGCAGCTGTTCTAGCCCCACCTTCTGTATAACGCATAGGCTTGTTATTATCATTTCCATACCAAATGATTGCTTCTATTTCAGGCGTAAGTCCACAAAACCAAGCATCAACACTTTTATTCGTTGTTCCTGTTTTTCCTGCTATTTCTATATCTTTTACTCTTGCATTACGTCCTGTGCCTTTTTCAACAACATTTCTCATCATATCTAAAACCAGAAAACTTTGCGCTTCATCGCTGACTTTACGCTCATTTGAGTTAAATTCCATGATGGTTTTACCGGTTTTATCCTGAACTTGTCTGATAATTTGAGGATCTTTAATCGTTCCATAGTTCCCAAACATGGTATAAAATTTCGAATACTCCAAAGGAGAAATACCAAAACTTCCCAATACGATTGATAAATTAGGCGGTATATCTTTAAATCCAAATTCCATTAGTTTAGAGTAAAGAACATCAAGCCCCATATCAAGTGCGAGATTAATGGTAGCTAAATTTCTTGATCTTGTTAAAGCTTCTTTTAAGGTAATTAAACCTAAAAATTTACCCCCTTCATTTTTAGGTTTCCAATCCTCATTATTACCCGCTCCACCTTCAAAAATTCTAGAAATATCAGCAATTTCACTCATAGGCGAATATCCTAAATTAATCGCCACTTGATACACAAAAGGTTTAAAAGAGCTTCCAGGTTGACGCATACTTTGAGTAGCACGGTTATAATTACTTTTTTCATAATCAACCCCACCTACCAAAGCTAAAACATCGCCACTTTGATGATTTACCACGACCATAGCTCCGTTTAAAGTGCTTAAATTTGCATCTTTATCGCGTTTTACTATCTCATCATAACCAAATTTCAAAGCATTCTGCGCCATATTTTGAACATCTAAGTCTATATTTAAAATGATTTTATATCCACCTGTTTTTAAGTCTTTGATATTAGGGCTTAATTGTTTAATCACTTCATCTACGACATAAGGAGCAGCATTTTGAGTAAGCGTATCATCATAAACTTGCGGAATTTCTTTGATGGCTGTATCATAATCTGCTTTTGAAATCCAACCTAGATTATACATTCTTGAAATAACATTATTTGCTCTTGAGATGGAAAGATCTAAATGCTTTGTAGGATCATAACTGCTAGGTGCTTTTGGCATACCTACTAGCATAGCAATCTCTTTAAGGCTTAATTCATTTAAATTTTTATGAAAATACCCCAAAGCTGCGGTTTTTACTCCATAATACCCATGTCCAAAAAAGATAAAATTTAAATACCTTTCTAAAATTTGCTCTTTAGTTAAAATGGTTTCCATTTTATAAGCAAGCAAAGCTTCGCGAATTTTACGCGTAATAGTTCTTTCAGGGGTTAATTCCGTATTTTTAATAAATTGCTGGGTAAGAGTGGAAGCTCCTTCCATGGTTTTTCCACCGCTTTTTATGATTTTTACAGCAGCTCTAAAAATGGCATCGATATTAACTCCATTATGTTCAAAAAAGCTTGTATCTTCTATAGCAACTAAAGCTTCTATAAGGCGTGGAGGAAGCTCTTCATAAGGAGCGTAAAAACGATGCTGTTCAAAAATATTAGCCACAAGCTTGCCATTTCTATCGTAAATTTGTGTTGTAAGAGGAGGTTTATATTCTTTAAAAGTATAACCCTCAGTATCAGCACTTGTGAAAAGATAAGCCACATAAATAAATCCAGCTATAAACAAAAGAGTAAAAAATGAAAAAATATATTTTAATATTTTCATAAATAAGCCTTTAAAGTTTGGATATCAAGCCCTAAAGCAGTGCTTAGATTTCCTACTTGTTGGGTGATGAAATTTTGATGAAAACCCTCACACATAATACAACCCGCCTTGCCTTTATAAAGATCATTTTCTACATAATCTCTTAAAGCATTTTCATCAAAATTTTTAAAATAAAGCGTAGTTTTTGAAAGAGAAAAAACTCTTTTTTCAGGTTTTACAAGCAAAAAAGCCGATAAAATACTTGCATACTTTCCATTTTGCAAGGCAAGCATTTCATAAGCTTCTTTTTTATCCTTTGCTTTGGTAAGAATTTTTTCATCTATACAAACTATACTATCTGCAAAAAGCAAATTTTGGTTTTGAAAATCTTTGCCTAAAGTACTTAAAAATTGTCTTTCTTTTTCAAGAACTATTTTTTGAACATATAAAAAAGGTGAAATATTTTTATTTAAATTTTCATCATAATCAAAACTAACTTGCCTAAAATCAATCTTTGCGGTTTTAAGCAAGTTAGCTCTTGAAATGGAACTTGAAGCAAGAATTAACATTAAAGTGATTTTTCTATCGTTTCTAAGCTTTGTTTTAAAGCTTCATTGATTTTGCTTAAATCTTTTCCACCTGCAGTAGCAAAATCATCTCTTCCGCCACCATTTCCACCTAAAATTTGCGCCGCTTCTTTAACTAAAGCTCCTGCTTTTAAAGGCACATCTTTAACGCCAGCTGCTAAAGTGATTTTTTCATCTTTTACTTGGATAAGTAAAATCACCGCTTTAGCAAATTTGTTTTTAAAATCATCAATCATAGCTTTAATATCGCCATTATCTACGCGTTTTACGCAAATTTCAACACCTTGGATATTTTTAGAATCAAGCTCGGTTTTACTTGAGTTTTTAAGCTCATTTTTTAAACTTAAAATTTCATTTTTAAGCTTTTTGAGCCCGCTTAAAATATCATTATTTTTAAGCTCATCTTTTGCTTTAGAAAGTTCTTCAAGTTGATTTTTTACAAATTCTAAAGCCGCTTTAGAAACCACAGCTTCAATGCGTCTAACTCCAGCACTCACACCACTTTCTTTAACTATGTAAAAACTTCCTATTTGAGCAGTATTTTTAACATGAGTTCCCCCGCAAAGCTCCTTGCTTTCACCTAGAGTTAAAACACGCACATTGCCTTGGTATTTTTCATTAAACAATGCTATAGCGCCGCTTTTTTTAGCTTCTTCTAAAGGCATATTTTCTAATATAGCTTCACTTGAGTTTATAATCATTTTATTCACTCTTTTTTCAATGCTTTCTAGCTCTTCTTTGCTTAAAGCTTTATGATGAGTAAAATCAAATCTTAGTTTATTGCTTTCAACTAAAGATCCTGCTTGGCTTACATGAGAACCTAAAATTTCTCTTAAAGCATGATGTAAAAGATGAGTAGCTGAGTGGTGGCGTGCGATTTGCTCTCTTTTTTCTGTATCGATTCTTGCATGAACTATATCGCCAACTTTTAGTTCTTCGCCTGCTTTTACAAAGCTAAGATTGAGATTAAAAAACTTTTGCGTATCTAAAACTTCACGCTTAGCTATAAATCCACTATCAGCACTTTGCCCTCCACTTGTTGCATAAAAAGGTGTGTTTTCAAGCATCACCCAACCCGCATCTTTAAGGGTGGAAACTTCTTTAAAATCTTCATCTAAAAGGGCTAAAATTTTACTTTCGCATTCTGCTTTTTCATAACCTACGAAATGATTTTCTCCAAATTTTTCAAGCAAGTTTTTAAAATCTCCGCTTGCAGTTTTATCTCCACTTCCTTTCCAAGAAGCTTTAGCGCGTGCTTTTTGCTCATTCATTAAAAGTTCAAATTTTTCTTCATCAACTTTAAGATTTTTTTCCCTTAACATATCAGCTGTTAAATCAAGCGGAAAACCATAAGTATCATAAAGCTTAAAAGCTACTTCTCCGCTAAAAATTTCTTTAGTGTTTTTAAGCTCTTCATTAAAAATTTCAATTCCATTTTCTATAGTGCTTAAAAATCTTTCTTCTTCAAGGCGAATTTGTTCTTTTATAAAGTCTTTTTTCTCATTAAGATAGGTATAATGTCCGCCCATTAAATCGCATACAACATCAACTAGTTTATACATAAAAGCTTGTTTAAAACCTAGCAAATATCCATGTCTTAAAGCACGACGCAAAATACGACGCAAAACATAGCCTCTGCCTTCTTTATCAAAACTTACCCCTTGCGCAAGTAAAAATACACTTGATCTTATATGATCAGCTATTACTCTAAAACTTGCTCCACTTTCATAAACATAAGTTTTATTACAAAGTTTTGAAATTTCATTGATGATTGGCATAAAAAGCGAGCTATCAAAATTGCTAAATTTACCTTCTTTAATCGCTGTTACCCTTTCAAGCCCCATTCCTGTATCAATACTTGGCTTTGGCAGTGGGCTAAGCACTCCATCAGCGCTTCTTTCGTATTGCATAAAAACAAGATTCCAGATTTCTAAAAATCTATCTCCATCTCCGCCCATATAATCTTCGCTTGAGTTAAAATGCTCTTGTCCTTGATCATAAAAAATCTCGCTGCAAGGACCACAAGGACCAGTATCGCCCATTTGCCAGAAGTTATCTTTATTACCAAATTTGTAAATTCTTTCTTTTTGAATGTGTTTTTGCCATAGATTAAAAGCTTCATCATCGTTTTCATGCACAGTTACATAAAGTCTATCTTTAGGTAGTTTTAAAACTTCAGTTACAAATTCCCAAGCATAAGCTATGGCTTGTTCTTTAAAATAATCTCCAAAGCTAAAATTTCCAAGCATTTCAAAAAAAGTATGATGGCGTGCGGTATATCCTACATTATCTAAATCATTGTGCTTTCCACCCGCTCTTATACAAGTTTGACAGCTTGTTTTGCGTGGAGGGTTTGGGCGTGGAATTTCTCCTGTAAATATACTTTTAAAAGGCACCATGCCCGCATTGGTAAAAAGTAAAGTTGCATCATCAGGAACTAAAGGACTTGACGGGGTTACCTCATGTCCTTTTGATGCAAAAAAATCCAAATAAGCTTTTCTAATATCCATGAATTTTCCTAAAGAAATTTTTATAAAAACATATCATACCAAAATTACTTTAAATTAAGTAAAACTAAAATACAATAAACATTTTTATTTAATTTTATTTCTCTAAGGTTTTTTATGAATTTTATCAATCTTCAAGCTCAATATCTCGCATACAAAAATGAAATCAATGCTGAAATTGAAAGCATTTTATCAAGCTCTTCTTTCATAGGCGGTGCAAAACTTAACGAATTTGAGCAAAATTTATCTCATTTTTTAGGTGTTAAACACGCTATAGGTTGTTCAAGCGGAACCAGCGCTTTATATCTTGCCTTAAGAGCCTTAGATATTGGCAAAGATGATGAAGTTATAGTACCTAGTTTTACTTTTATAGCAACAGCTGAAGTTGTGGTCTTAGTAGGCGCAAAACCTGTTTTTGTAGATATAAATTTATCAAATTACAATCTTGATTTTGAAGCAGTACAAAAAGCAATAACTCCAAAAACTAAAGCTGTTATAGCAGTAAGTATGTTTGGACAAATGAGTGATTTAAGGGCTTTGGAAGAAATTTTAAAAGATAAAAATATCACTTTGATCGAAGATGGTGCACAAAGTTTTGGCGCAAGTTTCAAAGGAGAAAAATCCTGCTCTATAGCTAAAATTTCATGTACGAGCTTTTTTCCTTCGAAACCTTTGGGAGCTTATGGCGATGGTGGGGCTATTTTTTGCCATGATGATGAAATTGCTAAAAAAATAAGAATTTTACTCAATCACGGACAAACTCAGCGTTATAAACATGAATTTATAGGTATAAATGGACGCCTTGACACCTTGCAAGCGGCGATTTTAAATGTTAAGTTAAAATACCTAGAAAAAGAATTAGACAAAAGACAAAAATTAGCACAAACTTATAATGCAAATTTAAAAAACTGCCAAATTCCACAAATTGATCCAAATGCTTTTAGCGCTTATGCGCAATACAGCGTTTTAGTTGAAGATAGAGCTAGTGTATTGCAAAAATTCGAAAAAACTAATATACCTTATGCTATACACTATCCAACCCCTTTGCATAAACAACCTTGCTTTAGTGAGTTTTCAAATTTAGAACTTAAAAATTCAGAATATGCAAGCAAACACATCTTATCTTTGCCTTTTTCACCTTTTTTAAGTGAAGAAGAGCAAGAGCAAGTTATTTGTATTTTTAAAGATTAATTCCATGAAAATAGGTATCATAGGCCTTGGAAAAATGGGGCAAAACCACTTAAATGAACTTAGTAAAAATTCTCATTTTAAACTTAATGCACTTTTTGATCTTTGCAAAAATCCAAATCTAAATATTTTTGATGATATTTTTTATGATGATTTGGATAAATTTTTAAATCAAAATAATGATATTATCATCATAGCAACACCTACAAATTCACATTTAGCAATAGCAAAAAAAATTTTTAAACAATGCAAATGCGTTTTAATCGAAAAGCCTTTAGCTCTAAATTTAAAAGAAATAGACGAAATTTCAAATTTAGCTAAAGAATACAGCGTAAAAGTAGGCGTAGGTTTTTGTGAAAGATTTAATCCTGCGGTTTTAGCCCTAAAAAAAGAGCTTGAAAATGAAGAAATTATCAGCATTAACATACAAAGATTTTCACCCTACCCGCAAAGAATCGGCGATGTAGGGATTTTGCAAGATTTGGCTGTGCATGATCTTGATTTGCTTTGTTTTTTAAGCAAACAAGAAATAACAAAAACCAATTTGCTTAAAAAATACACCCAAGATCAAACAAGAGAAAGCGAAAGCATTATTCTATGTGGGCTTGAAAAATGTATTGCTAGCATACATCAAAGTTGGAATAGCACACAAAAACTAAGAAAAATTCATCTTATTACTAAAAATCATTTTTATGAAGCCAATTTAAATGATTTTTCTTTATTAAAAGATGGAAATTTTATAGAACTTACTCAACAAAGTCCACTTTTTTCAGAACACGAAGCTTTGTTAAAACTTATCGATAATCAACCCAATCATCTAGCCAGCACGAGCGATGCTTACAAAGTTCAAGAAATTTTAGAAAGGTTTGCGTGAAATTAGTTTTATTTTTAAATATGGGCGGAGCTACGAATTTACAAGATTGTGAAGTTTTTTTAAAAAATATGTTTAATGATCCTTATATTTTAGGAATCAAAAATCGATTTTTAAGAAAATTTGTAGCATGGATCATAACAAAGGCTCGCGTTAAAGCCATGCAAGAAAACTATAAAAAAATGGGCGGAAAATCCCCTTTAAACGAACTTACTCAAAGCCTGTGTGACAAGCTTAATTTAAAACAAGATGAATTTAAATTTGATTTTGTAAATCTTTATGTGCCTCCTTTTGCCACAGAAATTTTGCAAAAATACACTTTAAATGAAAATGATGAAATCATTCTTTTTCCACTTTATCCGCACCATTCTTGTACCACAGTAACTTCATCTTTAGAAGTTCTGCAAAATGAAATTTCAAAGCAAAAAATTCAAGCAAAAGTAAAAACTATAGATATTTTTTACAAAAATGAGCTTTATAATGAGATGATAGTTTCGCACATTTTGGATAAAAAAAGTAAATTTGATGCCAAAATTTTGATTTTTTCAGCGCATTCTTTACCACAAAGCATTATTGATAAGGGTGATTTATACGAAAAGCATGTAAATAATCATGTAGAAATTTTAAAAGAAAAATTAAAAGATCATTTTGATGAATTTATTTTAGCTTATCAGTCCAAACTAGGCCCTGTAAAATGGCTTGAACCAAATACAAGCGATATTTTGGCAAATTTAAACGATAAAGCTTTGATTTATCCTATTTCTTTTTGTATAGATTGTTCTGAAACGATTTTTGAACTAGGTATGGAGTATAAACATTTAGCAAAATGTGATTATGATTTAATAAGTTGTCCTAATGATAGTGATGAATTTATGGAATTTATTTTAAAATATTTATCTGATCTTAACCAAGAATGAATTTGAGACCCTTGTCTATCATTTTTTTAAAGATTAACAAGGACTTTTTGGTAAAAATTTAGCTGACTAAGCCAAAGTATAAGCTTTTTCTCCGCGCAAACTCACATCTAAGCCTTTTTGTTCTACTTCTTCTTTCGCTCTTAAGTCTACAAAATAAGAAATAATCTTAAGAATAATAAAGCTTATGAGAGCTGAAAAAACATACAAATCATAATAGCAAGAATTTGCTCTTTTAAAAGCTCTAAACTTCCACTGATAAAAAATCTCGCCAAGCGCATTTTAGGCAATCACATTAGGATTTACTTTAGCACTTGCAAAAAGCCCTGTAGCAATTCCTCTCAAACACCTCCGATTCCGTGTAAAGAAAAAGCATCTAAAGAATCAATCCTATTTGAGTTTGTATTTAATAAAACTCAAACCAAAACAACAAAATACAGAAAGACAAAGCTCCTATAACAAGAGAAGCATAAAATCTACATAACCGCAACTACAAGCCCACTAAGTCCACCTAAAATAGTCAGTTTTTATGGATGAGCCACTCAAGCACTACCCATTGTAAAGCAATGACACTAAAAACAATAAAGCAATTCATTATGGTATTGAATGTATTTTTACTTCTTACCATACCCAAATAAAACATTGCTAAAGCTGGAGTCATAAGCAAAACTAGCAGAGTACACAATACAATAAAACTTGAATTTACCGCATTCGCTTACCTACCCTTTCTTACAAAATATAATTACAAGATAATTATATTTAAAATGATTTAAAAAATATAAATTTAAGAAATATTTTATATATTTTTTTATAAAAGTTTATTTTTTTATTTTAAATTACTATAAATAGGGATTTAAAAAATATTTTACTTCTCTATGATTCAAATTTACTAGCATTAAAATACAAATTTGGGCCAAGCTAAAAAACAACAAAGATAAAAAAGGATTATTGTAAGATGATGAAGAAAAAATTTGATTATTTAATAAAATTATCTAATATTAAAAAAGTAATTGCGCTTTAAAATGATCTAAAAGCTCTTCTTGAGCTTTTAAAATATCATCGGTATTTAACTCAAAATCAATCTTGTCTGGTTTTTTATAAGTTTTATCATAATACTCCAAAAGCATAACAATAAGCTTTTGCCATTCTTTTTTCTCATAACTTTGAAGCAATTCTTGGCGTAAATTTAAGCTGATATAAGGGCTGATTTTTTGCACGCATTGTTGAAATTTTAAAGGAGTCATTTTTTCTTGATAAATTTTTTGTATTCTTTTAACGCGATTTTCCAAAGAACAAAAACAATAAATTTTAAAAGCCTTTTGCATTTTTTCATAAAATTTCAAAGGTAAGATGATATCCCCTATTTTGCGACTTTCACTTTCTATGAAAGCAAAATTTTCTAAATTTTGCATATTGTGAAAAAGTTCTGCTTCAAAAGCTTTTTGCGTAGGTTGTTTTCCTAAAATATCACCAAAAGATGAGCCTAAATGATTTGCCATTTTTTCTAAATTTATAGCTTGTGGGAGTTGTTCTAAAAGCTCTGTTTTTCCACAGCCTGTATTGCCGCAAAGAGCAAAAAAATCAAAATTTATTTCATTTTCAAAATAACGCGTTACAAAAGTTCTATAAGCTTTAAAGCCACCTTTTAAACGCACCACTCTAAAACCAAGCTCACTTAAAATCACTGCGATAGACTTTGAACGCAAACCCCCACGAGAACAATAAATCCCCACCTTTTCTCCTATGCGAAAATTTTGAGTGATTTCTAATATATGTTTAGCGGTATTTTGACAAATATAACTCGCACCCCTAGCCTTGGCTAAAGCTTGATTTTTCTTATAAATCGTTCCTATTTCCTGATATTCTTCATCATTGAGTGCATAAAAATTTAAAGCTCCTATCAAATGAGAATGCAAAAATTCTCTAGGGCTTCTTGCATCGATTAAAAGAGAGAAATTTTCTTTTTGAAATTCTGTAAATTCAACTTCACTGAGCATTTTTAAAAGCCAAAACAAGTTTTTGATAAACTTGCTCGATATTAGTGCCACAAATCCTAGTTTCTCCTATGGTTGTGATAAAATTTGTATCTCCTGCCCAGCGTGGCACTAGATGATAATGACAGTGAAAAGCTATGCCAGCTCCTGCATCTTTGCTTAAATTCATACCGATATTGACCCCATTTGCATGGATTTGCTCTTTTAAAATTTTCACTCCCAAACGCACAAAATGGCTCATTTCTTGCCAAATTTCATCGCTTAAATTTTCTATATGCTCTTCATGTACATAAGGAATCACCATAAAATGCCCCGCAGAATAAGGATAGCGGTTCATCACTCCAAAACAATGCTTTGCTCTAAAAATCACACCTAATTCTTTATCACTTTTGATCTTATTAGTACAATCACAAAATGGACAAACAGTTTTTTCTTTTTCAAAATACTCACTCCGCCATGGTGCATACAAATATTGCATTTTCCCTCCTTAAAGCAAAGCTTTTAAAGCCTTTCCTTCATCTCCCTCACGCATAAAATATTCGCCGATTAAAAAAGCATCAACGCCTAAATTTTGTAAATGCTCTAAAAATTCTTTATTTTCTAAACCACTTTCTGCGATGATGATTTTTGAATTTGGGATTTGTGGGATAAGTTTTTCGCACAAACTCATATCCATAGTAAAATCCTCTAAATTACGATGATTGATACCGATAATATCCGCTCCAGCAAAAATAGCCTTACTCAAATCCTCTTTATCATGAATTTCAACCAAAGCCTCAAGACCTAAATGTCTTGCAAACTCAAGCAGTTTTTTAAGCTCTTTCATGCTTAGCATTTTAGCGATTAACAATACAAAATCTGCCCCATAAACCAAAGCTTCTAAAATTTGATACTCATCAAAGATAAAATCTTTTCTAAGTAAAGGAATTTGTGTATAACGGCGTATAAGACTTAAGTATTCTAAAGAACCTTTAAAAAAATGTGGCTCAGTCAAAACAGAAATCGCCGCAGCTTTGTTCTTCTCATAATTTAAAGCGATACTCAAAGGATCAAAGTTTTCTCTAATGACTCCCTTGCTAGGACTTGCTTTTTTTACTTCTGCTATGATTTTAACTTCTTTTTCTACTCTTTTTAAAGCTTTAATCACATCTTTTGGAAAGAAAGGATTTGAAGCTAAAGAACGCCCTAACATATCATAAGGAAGTTTTAGTTTGCGTTCTTTTAAATCTTCTTTTGTTTTTTCAAAAATTTTATCCAATATCATGGTTTTACACACGCCTTTATCGCTTTTATATGAGCTTTACTCTCATCAGAATTTGCAAATTCTTTATCATCTAATGTTTGTTTTAAAATTTCCCATGCTTGCTTACAATTGCCTAGTTTATAATACCCCCAAGCTAAAGAATCTAAATAATACAAATTCTGTGGATCTTTTTCTAAGGCAAGTTTCACAAGCTCTATACCTTTTTTAACATCTAAATCATAATCTATAAGCAAATATCCATAATAGTTTAAATACAAAGCATTGCTATCTTTATCGATAGCCTGTTCGAATTTTTCTTTTACAGAATCAATTACTTTTGGAGTGATTTTTTTAGCTTCATTTGCAGCTTCAAATTCAAAAACTGCCGCTCGTAGAAGATATTCTTTATTTTTTGTTTTATGATAAAGAGCTAAACTCATTTTTTTAGCATCATCAAAGCGTTTTAAATTCTGATACAAAGCAAGTTTAATATCATCATCTAAATCATACTTCAAAGAAATTTTTAAAGCTTCTTCTGTTTTGCCTTGAGAATTTAAAAGCTCAACCAAAGCCAATGCAAAACTTTTATTTTTGGTAAGTTGATAAAGCTCTTTATATATACTTTTTAAAGCTTCGATATTTTTTTCATCAAAATAAATTTTAGCAAGCAAGACGCAAGTTTTGAGAGTGCAACCATTGGTTTTTCTTGAAAATTCTAAAACATTTTTAATATTTAAAGTATCATTTAAAATCGCATAAATTCCTATGAGTTTAAATAAAATTTCTTCGTTTTGCACTTGATTATAAGCAGATCTATAGTACTTTGTGGCATTTTTTAAATCATTTTTTTTAACCAAAATATCTCCGTAAAGCTCTAAATTTCTAGGATCACTATCCTTTTTTGTTAAAAGCTCTTTCATAAGTTTTTGAGCATTATTGATATCATTTGAATTTAAAGCATAAAGAGCACTAAGTCGCTTAAGATTGTCATTTTGATTTAAATAAGGCTTTGCTAGATTATTTAACTCTGCTTGCTTGTCAAGATTGTTTGCCAAAGTAAGTAAAAATGCATTTTCTAAAAAATTAGCATTATTATAATCTTGATAAAGACTTAAAAATTCATCTCTGGCTTCTTTGTATTGTTTATAATACTCATAATTATAAGCCTTCACAACCCTTAAATCAAAATCATTGCTTTTATATTTTGTATAATCAGGATAAACAACATTGATTTTTGAACTTCCACAAGCTGCCAAAAAAAAGGCTACTAAGACAAATAACAAATACCTATACATTCTTTTTCTAATTCCTTTTGATGTGTTTTAAAATATTCCCAAAATGGAAAAGTTCTGCATTGTTTTGGACGAAAATCGTAGATACTGCAATTTCTTTTTTGAGTATCAAAAAAAATGCAAGCAAAGCCATCTTCAAATTCGACTTCCTTAAAACTCATTTTAAAGCCCACTTTTCTCAAGTATTTTTCAGCAAATTCTTTGCTTTC
Organism: Campylobacter sp. BCW_6877; assembly: GCF_001762445.1. Classification (NCBI taxonomy): domain Bacteria; kingdom Pseudomonadati; phylum Campylobacterota; class Epsilonproteobacteria; order Campylobacterales; family Campylobacteraceae; genus Campylobacter; species Campylobacter sp. BCW_6877. Next base: position 64,184 of record NZ_MJWW01000061.1, read on the forward strand.
TAAATTTAAATGCTTTCTTAATGCTTCTAATTCTTCCATGCTCGCAAAAATATTGCCACTTTCTCCAGTGCAACACTTTCCACCGCATTTCTCACAAGCATTTTCATCAAAAGCATAAGAAAAATTTTTATCAAATATCATAACTTTTTAACCTAAATCTTAAGTGAATTTCTTGCATTTGTTTGCTTAAAATTTCATTTTCATATACAAAAAAAGGAGGTAAAATCTCACAAGGCGATTTTGAACCTTTTTTTACCTGTATCAAAACAAGTCTTGCTTTTTTATTTTGATGTGTATGTACAAAGCAAAGCTTTGTTATTTTTATTTTCATATCTTTTAAAATAAAACAAATTTCATCTAAAGCTAAAGCTTCATAGCAAAAATACAAAGTACCATTTGGCTTAAGCATAGAATTTGCTTTAGTTAAAAAGCTATGCAAGGGTAAAAATTCCTGAAATTTACTTATAGCTTTATGCTGATCTTCACTCTTGTAAGCTCCTTGTCTATAAAATGGAGGATTGCAAACTATGAAGTCAAATTTTTTTATGCTTTGAAATTGATTGAAATCATCATGAAAAATATCGCCTTGTATTTGGTTGGATTTTAAATTTTTTTCAATCAATTTTATATTTTCTTTTTGAATATCAATCAAAGATAAACTTAAATTTGCAATATTTTTTTTAAGTAAAATACCTATGATACCACAGCCTGCACCTACATCAAAAACAGCGCCTTTAATTCCTTGTTTTAAAATAAAATCAGCTAAAATTAAAGAATCACTATTGTAACGATACCCTTGTGATAATTGTGCTAGCGTAATCAAATCTGACATATATTTTAATGCGTTGGAATTTTAATGCGTTTTGGAGGTTGTTCTTTAAATATATTTTGTTCTTTTGTTATATTATTATCTTCTTTAAAATTTACTGGGCTTTGTGCTGTCAAAAAAGAAATTACAAAAGTTATAAAAAAAGCAATTTTTATCATAATAACACCTCATAAAATGGTGTCCACGGCGAACACCTAACAATAACTATAAAATACCATAAAATATAAATTTTAAATATTTCAAATTTAATTTGGCTACAAAATGGCTACAAAAATTAAAATATAAAAATAGGTTTTTCTTTCTTTTCTATTTTTTCATTTAATATATCTGCAGTTTCAAAATTATACCATAAAGTTGGATTAATTGCATCTTTTGCTAATTCTTCAGTTTCGCTTCCATTTCCACCTTCATTATCAGAATCATCGCTTTGCTCATTTATCATATCAGGAGTATCTGCTGTAATGCTTTGAACAACATCAAAAATCTTACTAGCTCCACTTAGTAAATTTCCAATAATATTTAAAGTTGATTCAAAAGTTGTCATTTCTTGTGCTGCTTGTGCTGTATTTTTTGTAAAATCTGCAGCTAAATTCCAATTATTAGCACCCCAAGCACCTAAAAAATTAACCAAACCCCAAACAGCATTAAGAATTGAAAATAATTTATTTCCAGTAAGTGAACCCACGGCTAAACCTAAGCTAATTCCTAGTGTGATACCCGCAGCTACATTCTCACTCACTCCTATCAATGTTCCTAGCCATGCACCTTGTCCGCCAATCCACCAAGTAGCTACAGCCAAAATAATAGTAACAATAGGTGCCAAAAAGCTTAAAATTCCTTTGCTTGATTTTTCGTATACATAAAGATAATAAAAACTATCCCATAATGCAAACCATCTATCTCTACGCCCATAAGGCAAATTTGAACTTTTTCTATATAGCGGATATACGCTTGGCGTAACACTTGTATCTTTTTTTCCAAAGCTTTGATTATTGAGGTAAGAATAAGAATAAGCAATATAAGGCTCTTCATAACAAACTAAATTAAAACCATTATAAAAACATAAAGGAGTTGCATATTTGCATTTATAATTTTCTTTGATAGAATTAAATACTTCAAAAAAAGATATCTTTTTGCTTGTTAAAGTATAATATATTTTACTCGGATCACTTTCCCTAGTTTTTTGTGCTTTCTCATATACACTATAGGTTATTTCTACTTTTTCAATTCTAAATATACTCTCATTTAACTCCTTAAAATCACTAAAAAATTTTTCAACATCAATGCATAATTTTTTATAAGGTTTTCCAAAAGTTGGTTTAAATTCAACATTTTCTACTTTAATTTCTGGTATTTTAATATCATCAATACTAGGATATATCCATTCATTATTTTTTTGGATGGTTTGAGAAAAAATAACTACTTCTATATCATTTATAAGCATTTCATAATTTATATTTTCCAATGCCTTATTTAATATATCTTTGAAATTTATTTTTTCATCAATATAAAAAAATCCTTTTCCATTATATTTCCAAGCTTTTTCTTTTTCAAATAAAAGAGCTAAATTATTTGGAAAACCATAATAATACTGCATACTTCCTAAATTATAATTAGTTCTTATTTCGCAAATATCATGATATATTCCATTTTCACTACTAGGATCTCCCTGATAAGGTTTGTATGGATCTTGCCCTACGAAAAATTGGTTAAGTCCTAAATCATTATAGTTTTCCTTATTATAAGGTGCAGTGCTAGAACTTTTAATGTTATATTTTTTCACTATATACGAATTTTTAAATAGCGGATGGTTTATATTTTGAATTTGACTTCTACCTTTTCTTACAAGTTGTTTATGTAAAAGCTCAACATATTTATTTACCCCTATCATAGCATAGGTAAACCATTGTTTATATACTTCTTGTGTATCCAATTCTCCTATGTTTGATGGATAAGCAGGCTTAAGAGTATAATTTCTCATAAGCCTTTTTTCATCTATAAGTATTATGAAGACTTTTCTATATTTTCTATCTTTTCTTTAACAAGCTTCATAATTTCTTGTGGTATATCAAGACCACCGGTACAATATCCAAATTGAACACTCTGTGTAACTTTTGCAGCTTCTATTCTTAAATTATCATCTATCTGTGAAGTTTGTCTAGCTATTAATGCAGGTTTTGCTTTTTCTGTTTCTGTTTGAGCTCTTAAAAGTAAAGCTTTTTCAGCGTTAAGCTCGTTTTCATCGCCTTGTAAAATCATGGATAAAGCTGTATTTTGACTTTGTGCTACTATGGTTTGTCCAACACTTACTAATGCTTGTGCTAAGCTTTGAAATTGTTGGTCATTTCTTATAACATTATCGTTTCCAAATTGTTCTAAAAGCTTTTTAAATTCTCCAAATGGAGATTTTTCTGCTAAACTCATTTCTAAAATTTGCGGATAAATTTCTTTAAATGCTTCAAGTCTTTTGTTGTAATCAACATTTGTATTACTCATTATTTAGCTCCTTTATTTTACTTATCTGAATTTCACATTGTCTGTATTTATAGAAAAGCATAGAATAGGCATTTAAAATATCTAGTTCATTTTTTGCTATTGGCTTTTCAAGTGGGCTTAATGTTAGTAGTTCTTGCGGAATTCTTACTTTTTGAATTTCTATTTTGGTTACTACTTGTTGAGTTTGCATCCCACAACCTATCAACGACATTGTTAAAAAGCTTGGTAATATTATTTTCATTGCTTTTATAAATGTATTCTTTAACATATTCTATCCTTTCTTTAACTTCGTTTTTTTGATTGTTTGCTTCATTGATCGCTTTTAATTCTGCTTTATGAATTTGCGTAAGTTCTTTTAGCCTTGCTTCGTTGTTTTTATTAATCTCTAAAGCTAAGGCTAAATCACTTCGACTTTTTTCTAATTTTGCCTTTGTGCTATCAAGTCTTAGATAAAAATATCCTGCTAAGATTGCCATTAAAGCTAAGGCGATATAAAGCTTTGCATTTCCAAATAAAAGATTTATCATATTTTGTTTTAGAAGTTTAAGTAAGGTTTTTGTATAATACCCCTAAGGGTTAGCCGTAGGTCTGACCCCCTATGGCTAAATTCCACCCGCGAAAGGTGGTGATATAAATGTCATACCAGAAGTTTATAATTATAATTATACTACTTTGTGTAATTATAGTCAAGGCTTATTAGCCTTGCCCCGCAAAAGCGGGGTGTAAACTTTAACCTACTTAAACTTTTATCTCCTTTCTATGCTAACTC
>NZ_MJWW01000061.1:68327-70450 GCF_001762445.1 Campylobacter sp. BCW_6877
AATGTCTTCAAGATTTTTACCATACACCAAATCATAAAATTCTTTACAAGCTTGTCTGCTTTGTCCTATGCTTTCGTTATTGTTATCTTTGGTAAGTCCTAGCAAAATACAACCTTGAGTATCTTTGTCAGTGTTTCCCCAGTGTATTAAAATGTGTCTTTCATAAGGCACTAAATCATTATAAACATTTAACATAGTGTCCTTATCGTTCCCTGTAATCTTTCTTAAAGTCGCTTCAAACCGACTTCCCGGATGTCTTTTTAAATTATAATTTCCTTCAGGTATTCTTAAATCTTTACCACTTTCTAAACCCTCTTTATCTTCTTCCAAAGAAAAGCATTCAAAAAGAATTTTTTCTTCATCATCTAAAACCTTAAATTTGCCAATAACGCAAGTTTTACCAGTATATCTTCTATTAATTGTTATTTTCATTATAATTCCTTTCTTTTTATTTTTTGTATTTTATTTTTAGATTTAAACTCATTTTTCTTCTTCAAATTCAAATAAAAAAGCATTATCACCATAGGTAGTTTTATCAATTTCTTTTTTTATTCCTATAAAGCTTCTCTCGACTATAATTTCATTTTGAACTCTAAGGGCTTTTTGCATTTTTATATTTGAAAGATTGACATTTCCATAATATCCAGCTTGCCTATAAAAAAGACTCATAGGAATTTCATTTGTAAAAAGCTCTATACTTACACTATTTTTTATATTAGAAGCCCAAAGACAGCATTCATTTGCATTGCCATCATATTTTTTTAAAGCATTGGTAATATTATGCCAAGCAGGATCATTATAAATTCCGCTCGTTTTGATATTTCCTTCTATTTGATTTTTACTTGGTTTTGAAAGAACGCTAACTTCAGTATAATTTTTAGATTTTAAACCCATTCCATCTTTAGTGATTAAAAAACTGCCTTCATTAAGTCCTTTTATAATTTGCGTAGTGCTTGCTAAAGAATTTTCAAAACCAAAACGCAAATCACTTAAACATCCGCCATATTGACCACTATTTAAATTTGTATCAAAACTAATAATAATCAACTCTTGTGCTGTAATATTTTCATTTCCAAGCAAATTAATCCAACTTGTGTATTTATCATCACTTGCCACACAAAGCCAAAGTTGTTTTACATTTTCATTATAAGTTATAATTAAATCATTAACATTAGCTTTTGTTTTTGGAGTGGGAATAGAATTAGATACTTTTATTCCATTAATGCCTAAATTTAATTTCATATCTTCGAGCATCTCTTCTATAATAGGTTTAATTTCTTCTTTTGTTGGTGTTTGAGCCTTTAAACTTTCTAAAAATTCATCTTGACTTTTTCCCGTGTTTTCTTCATTTTCAAGCCAAAGTTCATAAGCACTTTTACCATCAGCTCCTTTAGCTCCATCTTGCCCTTTTAAATTTTCAAGCTGTTCTTCTGTAAAATCTTCATAAGTAAAAGGATCTCCTTTATCACCTTTTAAACTTTCTTGATTTTCTAAAACAACTTTTAATACAACTTCTTTTAAACTCTCTTCATTGATATTTGCATTGATGTCAAGCTCTTCTAGCAAGGCTTCTAGTTTTTCTTTTAATTCACTTTGTTTTATAAAGTTAAAACTTGTTAAAACTTCATTTATAGCATTTTTAATACTTTCATCGCTTGGTTTTACTCCATTTTTAAAAAGTTCTTTTAAAATTTCTAAAGCTTCACTAAAATCTTTATTGATTTCTTCTGTTTTTATGGCAATTTCTCTTAAATCCACGCTCATCTTATCCCCTTTATTAAACATTTGATCTGATGAAATAAATTACAAGAGCAATAAAAAACAAAAATCTTAAATTTATTTATTTCTAAAGCTTGCATTGCTTCTTTTAAAACAAGATCAGCTAGCCTATAATCATCTCTTGATTTTGCATTTATACACAAATAGTCATGGACAACACAAGCGCTAAAATACTCACTTTTAAAAGGTGGAAACAAAGACCAAAAAAGGCGTGGAATACTCGCTCCATCAGTTTTAAAACCTTGTGGTACAATGCCTTTGTAATTTGGTAAAATAAACTCATAATCTTGTATCACTTCAAATCTATCTTTATCATAAGGTTTTACACAAACCCTTTTTAATTC
>NZ_MJWW01000062.1:0-1416 GCF_001762445.1 Campylobacter sp. BCW_6877
ATGACCTTCACCCCTACCCAAAAAGAACTCTTTAATAAAAACATTGAAGCTTTAGGTAATATTCTTTTAAAAGAAAGTTTAAAAGAAATCAAGTCTAGTAAATTTGAACTTATCTTAGGTAAAGATAATCTTGATATCAATCTAAAAGATACAAGTGATAATACTTTTCTTTATGAAAATGTTATTGATGAATTAAACACTATGCTAAACACTTATAATGATAAATACCTACTTTATCCTGTATTGTATTTTTATGGTTTTGGAAATGGAATTTTATTTAAAGCTTTATTACAAAATAAAAATCATCAACATATTATTGTTTTTGAAAAAGATATAGAAATCATTTGGGTCATGTTTCATATCTTAGATTTTTCAAATGAATTGCAAAATTCAAGATTGATGATTTTAGAAACTAGTTCTTTAAATATAGAATTTTTTTCTAATTTTTGTTCTAACAAACCTTTCTTTCAATTTTCTAGAATTTATTTTTTAGAACTGATGAGTAATTATTATGAAAGATTTCATGAGGATGTTTTGGAGTTAAATAAAAAGCTAGTGCAGCATTTTAAAGATTCTATTATTTCTCATGGTAATGATCCCCTTGATGCTCTTCAAGGCATAGAGCAATTTGTTTATAATCTTCCTCAAATGATCACTCATCCTAGTTATAAAGAATTACTTTCTAAAAGAAAGAATTTAAGTGATACAACTATCATTGTTTCTACAGGACCCTCTCTTACTAAACAACTTCCTTTGTTAAAAAAATATGCTAATAAAGCTACAATTTTTTGCGCAGATTCTTCTTATCCTATTTTAGCTAAGCATAATATTAAGCCTGATTATGTGCTTTCTTTAGAAAGGATTCCTTTAACTTCTGAATTTTTCAACAATGATTTTAAAGAATTTGATAAGGATATTTTGTTTGTTTTAAAATCCTACACTCATCCTCATACTACAAAATATCTTCAAAAAAATAATAGAAATTTCATGCTTGTATCCACTTATGCAAGTTTTATAAATTATTTAAAACTTGATGATTTTGGGTATTTTAATATGGGTGGTAGTGTGGCTCATATGAATTTTTTACTTGCTATACATTTAAAGCATAAAAATATCGTTTTAATAGGACAAGATTTAGCTTATGCTAAAGATGGATTTTCTCATACCAAAGATTATAGCAATCTTGATAAGCATGAAGGACATTTTCAAAGAGATAAAAACAAATACACCACTCAAGCTTATGGAGGTAATGGAAAAGTTGAAAGTTCTTTTGTTTGGACTCTTTTTAGACTCAATTTTGAAAAAGATGTCATCAATGCAAAAGAAAATTATCATGTTGCTACCCACAACTGCACCGAAGGTGGAGCAAGGATAGAAGGAACTATAGAAAAACCTTTTCTTTGGGCTTGTGAGAAT
>NZ_MJWW01000062.1:1466-4699 GCF_001762445.1 Campylobacter sp. BCW_6877
TTTAGATAAACCTTTTGAAAAATTAGAACCTTTAAGTTTAAATAAACAAAATGAGTTTTTACTGAAGGCTTATTATAAAGTTTATCAAAGTATTAAACATTGTAGAGATTTTAACGATAGATTTATTAAAAGCTATGATAAAATAAAAAACTCTTTTATTGTATTGCAAAATTCTCAAGAAAATGAAACCCTTATCAAAGAAATCATTAAAGATATAGATAAAATTAAAACTCAAATCGATAATCTTTATAATACTCAAGAAAATTTATTGCAAATTTTAAGCCCTTTACTGACGCAATTTGAACTTAATCTTGCTAGAATTTATGTTTTAAATCCTAAAACCAAAGAAGATGCTTTTAATAAAAGTATTCTTTGGATAAAAGAACATTTAGAATTTATGGAATTAGTTTATGGACATATCAAAGCACAAGAAAGCGCTTTGATAAAAAATATACTTCCTTTAGAAGAAAAACTTAAAGAAATAAAATTAGATAAATGGATGGAAAGGGTAAGAAGGTGAGAGAAGAACTTTTTTTAAAAAATACTCAAGCTTTATTTGAAGTTGATGAAACTCTAGCTTATAAATTAAGATCACTTAAAAATATAACTTTGAAACTTATTCAAAATGAAAATGGAATCAATTTTGCAAAAGATGAAATCTTACTTTATCAAAATCCCAATCAAGAGCTTTTAGAAAATCTTAGCCTTTTTCAAAGTGAATACGCAAAATATCCTGTTTTGTTTTTTTATGGTTTTGGAAATGGAATGCTTTATAAAAGTTTATGTGAAAATAAAAATCATCGACATATTATTGTTTTTGAAGATGATTTAGAAATTTTAGCCCTTGCTTTTTATTTATTTGACTTTAGTGAAGCCTTAAAAAATGAAAAACTCATACTTTTTCACACTCAAACGCTAAATATTGCACAACTTAGCACACTTTTTAGCTATGAAGTCATTCAAAAAAGTGTAAAAATTTTTAATCTTTTTATCCATAGCGATTTTTATCAAAAATTCCAAAACACACAAATACAAAATACAAACACCCAACTCATAGAAATGATACGCTTTATTGTTTTAAACAAAGGCAATGATCCGCATGATTCTTTGGTAGGTATCAAACATACTTTAGATAATCTTCCTAAAATGTTAAATCATGGAATTTTTCAAGAATTTCTTAAAGAAAGAAGAGCTAAAGTTAAAAATGCTATCATTGTTTCTACAGGACCAAGTTTAATTAAACAACTTCCTTTATTAAAAAAGTATGCTAATAAAGCTACGATTTTTTGTGCGGATAGTGCTTATGTTATCCTTGGAAAATACGGTATAAAGCCTGATTATGTTTGTATGTTAGAACGTGATGATATAGTTTCTAAATGTTTTGATAATGATTTTGGCGATTTTAACAAAGACATACTTTTCATACTTGCTTCTGTGGTTCACAAAGAAGTATTAGATTTTTTAGAAAAAGATCAAAGAACTTATATGCTTGTACATCGCCCTTTAAATTTTGCAGCGAGTTTAAAACTTAATGAATACGGATATTTAGGAGTAGGACATAGCGTTTCAAATATGATCTATGAATTAGCCGGGGCCTTAAGATTTGAAAATATTATTTTCATAGGACAAGATCTTGCTTATAGTGAAGATGGAAGTTCTCACCCTAAAGAACACATTCATGGCAGCCAAGGTGAAGAAATCAGAGGGGAAAGCTATACCTTAGCTTATGGTGGAAAAGGCAAAGTAAGAACACAACTTACTTGGAATTTATTTCGTCAAGCGTTTGAAAAAGATATTTTTTGGACAAAAGAAAAACTTCATATCAACACTTACAACTGTACCGAAGGTGGAGCGAGGATAGAAGGAACTATAGAAAAACCTTTTCTTTGGGTTTGTGAGAATTTACTTGATAAGGATTTAAACAAACCTTTTGATTTTCCAAAAATTTTAGATAAAAAACAAGCCAAAGAAAAATTAGAAAAAACAAAAAAATATCTCCAAAAAAATATTTTAGAATCCAAAGAATTTATCAAAAAAGCTCAAACTCAACTTCAAAAACTCAGATACACTTTAGAAAAAAACAAAGATGATTTTCACACTCTTGAAAAAATCAAAAACAATCTCTTAAATCTTTTCAAAGAATTTAAAAAACTCAAATTTTTTAACGAACTTACTCGAGCAATTTATTTTCATAATGAATGTGAAATTTTAAAATTTGAAGTTTTAAATGCAAACAAGCAAAAAGAAAATTTGATAGATTTTTTAAAAATACAACACAATTGGTTTATACAAGGTTTAGGATACCTTGACACTCAAAACCAAACTATAGAAAAAAGTTTAGAAAATTGGAATTTTGACGATATAATCAAAAAATAATTAGGATTTCCAATGACCTTCACCCCTACCCAAAAAGAACTCTTTAATAAAAACATTGAAGCTTTAGGTAATATTCTTTTAAAAGAAAGTTTAAAAGAAATCAAGTCTAGTAAATTTGAACTTATCTTAGGTAAAGATAATCTTGATATCAATCTAAAAGATACAAGTGATAATACTTTTCTTTATGAAAATGTTATTGATGAATTAAACACTATGCTAAACACTTATAATGATAAATACCTACTTTATCCTGTATTGTATTTTTATGGTTTTGGAAATGGAATTTTATTTAAAGCTTTATTACAAAATAAAAATCATCAACATATTATTGTTTTTGAAAAAGATATAGAAATCATTTGGGTCATGTTTCATATCTTAGATTTTTCAAATGAATTGCAAAATTCAAGATTGATGATTTTAGAAACTAGTTCTTTAAATATAGAATTTTTTTCTAATTTTTGTTCTAACAAACCTTTCTTTCAATTTTCTAGAATTTATTTTTTAGAACTGATGAGTAATTATTATGAAAGATTTCATGAGGATGTTTTGGAGTTAAATAAAAAGCTAGTGCAGCATTTTAAAGATTCTATTATTTCTCATGGTAATGATCCCCTTGATGCTCTTCAAGGCATAGAGCAATTTGTTTATAATCTTCCTCAAATGATCACTCATCCTAGTTATAAAGAATTACTTTCTAAAAGAAAGAATTTAAGTGATACAACTATCATTGTTTCTACAGGACCCTCTCTTACTAAACAACTTCCTTTGTTAAAAAAATATGCTAATAAAGCTACAATTTTTTGCGCAGATTCTTCTTATCCTATTTTAGCTAAGCATAATATTAAGCCTGATTATGT
>NZ_MJWW01000063.1:0-14189 GCF_001762445.1 Campylobacter sp. BCW_6877
ACATAATCAGGCTTAATATTATGCTTAGCTAAAATAGGATAAGAAGAATCTGCGCAAAAAATTGTAGCTTTATTAGCATATTTTTTTAACAAAGGAAGTTGTTTAGTAAGAGAGGGTCCTGTAGAAACAATGATAGTTGTATCACTTAAATTCTTTCTTTTAGAAAGTAATTCTTTATAACTAGGATGAGTGATCATTTGAGGAAGATTATAAACAAATTGCTCTATGCCTTGAAGAGCATCAAGGGGATCATTACCATGAGAAATAATAGAATCTTTAAAATGCTGCACTAGCTTTTTATTTAACTCCAAAACATCCTCATGAAATCTTTCATAATAATTACTCATCAGTTCTAAAAAATAAATTCTAGAAAATTGAAAGAAAGGTTTGTTAGAACAAAAATTAGAAAAAAATTCTATATTTAAAGAACTAGTTTCTAAAATCATCAATCTTGAATTTTGCAATTCATTTGAAAAATCTAAGATATGAAACATGACCCAAATGATTTCTATATCTTTTTCAAAAACAATAATATGTTGATGATTTTTATTTTGTAATAAAGCTTTAAATAAAATTCCATTTCCAAAACCATAAAAATACAATACAGGATAAAGTAGGTATTTATCATTATAAGTGTTTAGCATAGTGTTTAATTCATCAATAACATTTTCATAAAGAAAAGTATTATCACTTGTATCTTTTAGATTGATATCAAGATTATCTTTACCTAAGATAAGTTCAAATTTACTAGACTTGATTTCTTTTAAACTTTCTTTTAAAAGAATATTACCTAAAGCTTCAATGTTTTTATTAAAGAGTTCTTTTTGGGTAGGGGTGAAGGTCATTGGAAATCTCCTTGTTTTAAAGCATCGCCAAATTCTATATCTTTATTAGCTTTTTTTCCTAAAAGTTCTTGATAAAATTTAGGATGTAGCCCGAAAGAAGGACGCACGGATTTTACATTTTCTTCGCTGAAAATTTCACCTTTTTTGATATCCTTACTTGCATATAAACTTCTTGCAAAAACACGGTTTTTAAGAGCTTTTTCATCTAAGTCTAACTTACCATCACCTAAAGCACTTTCGGCCTGTCTAACTGCATCTACCATAGCTTTAAATTCATCAAAATCAAGACTAAATTTACTGTCTTCACTTTCTATATTTTTATCTAACATAAAATGCTTTTCTATTACTCTAGCTCCAAGTGCTACTGCCATAACAGGAGCTAAAAAACCAAAGCTGTGATCGCTTAGTCCCACTTCAACATTAAATTTTTCTTTTAAACTCACTATAGCTTTTAAATTCATATCTTCTATGGCAGCAGGATAAGCTGAAGTGCATTTTAAAAAGATGAGATCAGAATTTTTTTCTTCTTTAAAAATTTCACAGATTCTAAAAAGTTCTTCTTCTGTAGCAATGCCCGTTGAAACGATAGTAGGTTTTTTTTCTTTGGCGATTAAACGTACGAAATTTTCATCATTGGCTTCAAAAGAAGCGATTTTATAGGCTATAGGATCAAAGCGTTTTAGAAATTCTAAATCTTCTTTGGCAAAAGGACTTGAAAAACAAAGTATGCCTTCATTTTGTGCGGTTTCAAAGATTTGAGAATGCCATTCATAAGGGGTTTTTGCACTTTCATAAAGCTCATAAAGTTTTCTTTTATCCCAAAGCCCTCCCTTGATGATAAAATCTTCTTTGTCGCTATTTAGCGTGAGACTATCTGAAGTGTAAGTTTGGATTTTTATCGCATCAGCACCTGCCTTTTTAGCAGCTTTTATGCTTTGAAGTGCCATTTCAAGACTTCCTGCGTGATTGGCGCTAAGTTCTGCTATGATAAAAACCTTTTTATCGGTGTTAAAATTTCCTATTTGCATGTATTTCTTTCTTTGGTAAATTTCCTACTAAAAATGATATATAATTATATTATATATTTCTTCAATTTATATATTTATATTATATAAATATTACGACTTTGTTATGATTTTGCTTGGTTTTATTTAAAAAATGCCATAGGGATTTAAATCATAGAATTCATTCATTTTTTAATTTTTATATAATATAAATATATAAAATTATAAAATAAAATTTAATTATAACGATATATATTTAAGACTAATTAAAGGAAATTTATGAAATTTTGCAAAAAATGCGTGATGCCAGATACTAAACCTGATTTACATTTTGATGAAGATGGAGTTTGTGATGCTTGTCATTCTCAAGAAGCTAAAAATCAAAATATTAATTGGCAAGAAAGAGAAAAAGAATTTTTTGAGCTTGTAAAAAAATATAAAAAACATCCCATATATGATTGTGTTATAGGGGTAAGTGGCGGCAAGGATTCTCATTTTCAAACTATAAGAATGCTTGAACTCGGACTTAATCCTTTGTGTGTGTGTTTTGAGCCTAGTGTGCCTACGAAAATAGGGCGCAAAAATTTAGACAATTTAAATCATTTGGGCGTGGATTTGATCCATATCAAGCGTGATCCAAAAGTTTATCAAAAACTTGCTCGTGAAGCTTTTATAAGAACAGGGGATAATGAATGGCAAAACCATTTGGGAATTTTTACTTCTGTTCCACGCATAGCGGTAAATTTTGGAGTGCCTTTGATCATCTGGGGAGAAAGTCCGCAGATAGAGTATGGCGGTCCTGCGAGTAGTAAAAATAAAAATATTTTAGGCAGAGAGTGGCTTGAAGAATTTGGCGGGCTTTTAGGAAATCGTGCTTCTGATATGCTTGGGGTAAATGGTATCACTGAAAAAGATTTGTTTTTATATACTTATCCAAGCGATGAAGAACTTCAAAGAGTAGGGGTTACGGGGCTATTTTTAGGGTATTATTTTAAATGGGATTATAAAAAAATTCTTGAAATTTCTAAAAAATATGGTTTTTTAACTCTAGATCATCCTGTTGAGACTACTTATGAAAATTTTGAAAATTTAGATTGTTATTCTAATCATGTGCATGATTATTTAAAATACTGCAAATACGGCTTTGGTAGAGCAACAGATAATGCTTGTTTGGATATTCGTTTAGGTTATATCAGCCGTGAAGAAGGGGTGCGTTTGGCACAAAAATACGATGGCAAGCCCCCTAAAAAGGCTATTAAAAAATACCTTGAATTCAGTGGTTTTAGCGAGGAAGAATTTCAAAAAATTGTAGATTCTTTTACTAATAAAAAAATCTTTAAACGCGATGAAAATGGCAAATTTATAAGAGATTATGATGGTTCTTTGGTAAGAAAAGACGAGTGTGTTTTAAAATGATAGCACTCATTGATTACAAGGCAGGAAATTTAAACTCCGTTGCTAAGGCTTTTGAAAAAATAGGAGTTACAAATTTCATAGCTAAAAATCCAAAAGATTTGCAAAAAGCCGATAAATTGCTTTTACCTGGAGTGGGATCTTTTAAAGAAGCGATGAAAAATTTAAAAGAGCTTGGTTTTATAGAAGCTTTAAAAGAGCAAGTTTTAGTACAAGAAAAACCTATTTTAGGCATTTGTTTAGGAATGCAACTTTTTTTAGAAAGGGGTTATGAAGGTGGGGTTTGCGAAGGACTTGGTTTTATAGAAGGCGAAGTAGTCAAATTTGAAGAGGATTTAAATTTAAAAATCCCACACATGGGTTGGAATGAACTTGAAATTTTAAAACAAGAGCCTTTATATCAAGGCATAGAAGATAAGAGTGATTTTTATTTTGTGCATTCTTTTTATGTGAAATGTAAAGATGAGTTTGTAAGTGCTAAGGCACAATATGGACATAAATTTGTTGCATCTTTGCAAAAAGATCATATTTTTGCTACGCAATTTCACCCCGAAAAAAGTCAAAATTTAGGCTTAAAACTTTTAGAAAATTTTGTAAGGCTTTGAATGTTAAAAACTAGAATTATCCCTTGCGTGTTATTAAAAAATTCTCAACTTGTTAAAAGTATAGAGTTTAAAGATTTTCGCACTATAGGGCATTTAACTTCAACGATGAGAATTTATAATGCACGCAATGTTGATGAGCTTATTATCTTAGATATAGATGCTTCAAAAAGTGGAGAAATAGATTTTGAAAGTATAGAAGATCTTGCTAAAGAATGCTTTATGCCTTTAACCATAGGTGGGGGGATAAAAACTCTTGAAGATATACAAAAGATTTTAAATTTAGGTGCGGATAAAATTTCTATCAATTCTAAGGCCTTAGAAGATAAAGATTTTATAAGTAAAGCGGCTAATCGTTTTGGTTCTCAATGTATAGTTTGTTCTATAGATGTTAAAAGAAAAGGAGATCAATTTTGTGTTTATGATAGGGGAAATTTACTTGAAAAAAGTCCTTTAGAACTTGCTTTAGAATATGAAAAAAAAGGAGCTGGAGAGCTTCTTTTAACTTCTGTGGATTTTGAGGGAAAAGCAAAGGGTTATGATTTAGAACTTTTAAAGATCTTTCAAAATAAACTTAAAATTCCTCTTATTATCAATGGAGGACTTAGCAATCCAAGTGATGGAGTTAAGGCTTTAAATTTGGGTGCTGATGCTTTAGCTGGAGCTTATATTTTTCATTTTTCTAAGTATACCCCTAAAGATGTAAAAGAAGAATTAGCTAAGCAAGGTTTTGCAGTTAGATTGCTTTAGGCAAACATAGTAGAAATCTTTATCTTCATCATAAATAGTAAAATGATTTTGTTGATATAATTTTAAAGCTTTGTGATTGCTTTTAAAAACATAAGCTTTAAGAGTATTTACTTTTAAGTTTTCAAAAGCGTAGTTTAGAATTTCATTCATTAAAATTTGTCCTACGCCTTTTAAATCAGGTTTTGCATAAAGTCCAAATTCGCAAGATTTAGTTGTGATATTGACAAAATCAATCACACCGATCATCTGTTCATCTTGAAAAACTAAAAAATATTTTTTACTAGAATCTTGATGTAAATTTTTTAAAAATCTTAAATGTTCTTCAAAATCAATGTATTTTGTTTTCATAAATTGACTGATATCGGGGTGATTACGCCATTTAAAAATCAGCTTTATTTCTTGAGAATTAAGTTCTGTGAAATTTTTAAGTTTTATCAATACTTATACTCCACTTCATAGCCTTTTTTAGCAAGCCAAGTTGCTGTAGGTTCTTGATTTTTAACATAACAAATAGCTTTGAAATTTGCCTTTAAAAGTAAGGCTTCATTGACTAAAGAACTTGCACTGATGATGAGTTTATTGCTTTCATTCATCAATTTTGCAATATTTTCATGATTGATAAATAATCTAATATTACTATGTAATTTTGCAAATTTTTGCAATTTTTTAAGATTGGGATTAGAAGAGCTGGTTGCAATGCTTATGATTTTTGTTTTAGGTAATTCGCTGGCGATTTGCAAAGAAAGATTTTTTATATCAGTTCCACCCATGCAAATGAAAAAATCATATTTTTTTTCTCTATTTTCTTTGGCTTCTTGGTAAAATTCTTCTCTGATTAAGGCATAAGAAAAACCACATCTTACTTCGCATTTAAAAGGCACTAAACCTTCATAATCACTTGCTTTTGAGTAAGCATTGACATTGAGTAAAATGTCACAATGATGAGGCTTTATCTCATCATCAAAGCTTAGAATTTTCACCCCTGTTTCAAGCTTGATTAGTTTTTCATCATCTACGCTGATGCCATAGTGATCAATGATAAGAAGTTCAAATTTTTTTTCTTTGATGAGATTGATAAGCTCGTAGATACTTTCGCTACTAAGCTCATAAACAGGATAAGGAATTTCATCGATCAAAGAGCCTTCTAAAGGCAAACAAGCAAAACTTACATCATTGTATTGTTTAGCTAAGACTAGATCGCGTTTAATGTGTCCAAAGCCTATTTGACTGGAGCTATCACTTCTAATAAGAACTTTCATGATTTACCTTATAAAGTATTTTTGCAAATTCTAAATCTTGCATGGTGTCTATATCGCAAACTAAATTTCTTGGTAATACGAATACACTAGAATGAGGTTTAAACATAAAATCTTCTTCAAGCCAAGCTTTACTTGTACCAAAATAAAAAGCTCCTGCATCATGAAAAGCTTTTGTTAAGTCTTGTGAGCGACTTTTATAATGTTTTTCATCAAACATATAAACTTGATTGTTCTCATTTAGATAAAAAGCCCTTTGTATAGGATACTCAAACTCAGTAGCAGCAAATAAAAACTTGCTTTGATTTTGGATAAATTTTTCATAGGCTTGTTTTAAAATGTCTTTGTTTAACAAAGGAGCAGTAGCATAAAGACAACAGACATGATCATAAATTTTATTTTGGCTTTGTAAAATTTCTATGGTATTTTGCACTACAGCGGTACTTGAAGCATAATCATCGCTTAAGTTTTTATCACGCACAAAAGGAGCTTTTGCGCCGTATTTTAAGGCTACTTCTATGATTTCTTCATCATCACTTGAAAGCACCACTTCATTAAAAATGCCTGAATTTAAAGCATTTTCTATGCTATAAGCGATTAAAGGTTTACCTAGAAAATCAATGATATTTTTTCTAGGAATTCTTTTTGATCCACCACGAGCAGGGATGATACAAAGATTTTTCATAGTTAAGCCTTGTTTTTTGTGTTTTATTTTACTAAAATTTAAGTATAATTGTCTTTAAAATAAAATAAAAGGCTTAAAATTGCTCATAAACCAAACCTTTGAAATTGATTCTTGTGATGATATAGAATTAAATATAAAAAGAACTAGTAAACTTGAATACAGCATAAGTTATGATAATGAAAAAGATATTAAAGCTATAGTTTTTATGATAGGTGGTTTTGGATCTAATGCAAATATTTCTTTTTTAGATTTTGATAGAGAGTATATTGCTAAAAAATTTGATGTTGTAGCGGTGCATGTTTTTTATCATTGTTTTTGTACAAGACAAAGTATCGATCAAAAGTACAATCCAAAGCTTATTCCTAATCAAGATGATTTAGAGCGTATCAATGGTATTTTAAAAAATTTAATTTAGGGCATTTATTTGCCAATGAAGATAATTTTGAACAAATTATCCCTCTTATAGAACAAAGGGCTGGAGAGATTAAACAGGCAGGTTTAGTTGATGAAAGCCAAAAAATAGAACTTTTTTGCGATTTTGTTCCGCCTAATGGAGACTATCAAAACTATGGCATTATGGCAGCTATTGATCATATCAATACTTTAAAAGATCTAGTTAAACGCTTTCCAAAATTTGCAGATTTACCAAAAATTTATGGGGGGGGGTCTTATGGAGGATACCTATCTTTACTCATAGCAAAAATAGCTCCTTGGTATGTGGATGGCGTGATTGATAATTCAGGGCCCGCCTTGCCTCCTTTGAAATTTATATTGGGAAGGGAATTTGGTTTTCCTGAATTTGTTTTTAGTTCTAAAGATTTAGATTTGTACTGTTTTTTAAAAAAACATTGGACACGCAAAGAAAATGCGTTATATTTTTTCAATGATGTAAATTATATGATAAGAGCGTTGTTAAATTTAAAGCATCTGCAAATTTTATCTGAAGTTTCAAAAAATATTATTTTTATAACTTATCATAGTGCTAAAGATGTTGGAGCGCCAGCTAAGGATAAGATCATGCTTTATGAGATTTTTAATACTTTAGGTTTTGATGCTACTTTAAATTTGATAAAAGATGAAAGTGAGGTTGATGGAAGATTTATAAAAGACTTAAATCATGGCATGAGGATTACTGATAGGGCTTTGTTTAGAAAAGAACTTCCTTCAATGCTTGAAAAATTGCAAAAAAGAAAATCTTTTATGCAAGAAAATTTCATCTCTTATCCTTGCGGTGATAAAATTTTTACTTTTAAAGATAAGGAGAATCAATTTATATTGGAAAATTTTTAATTTTTATAAAAGTTTGTAGGTTATTAAAATCTATATCTAAGGCCATTATATTAAAGATAATTCCAGATCCAAAGCTTGATAAAACATATTTTTCAATACCCACCCCCATTTTTTACATGTGTTTTTTCTTGGTTTTGTTTATAAAGACAAAGTTCTATAGGTAGATTACTAACTTTGCAATCTGCATAGATTTTAAATGTTTGATGAAAGCATGGGAAATTTTCCATATGTAAATTTTCTAAATTTTTTTTTGAAGAAAAAATCATTAGGTGTATGAAAAAAGAAATTTGATATTTTTGTTTTATCAATGTCAAAATAATCAAAAAAATTATTAAAAAATTCAGGATAGTTTTCTGATATAAAGTTAAAAAATAAGGTGTTGTTAATGTACAAATACTCATTAAAATTTGTATTGCAAGCATTAAGAGGCAATGTTTCTTCTAAAGCATATTGACTGTATATTTCCTGAGAAAAATAAGTTTTTTGTGTTGTATTTTGAGATTTTTCGATTAAAATTGCACATGCACAGTCACTATGTGTAAGATAGGAGATTTTGTCATTTTTTATATCTGTTTTTTTGTTTTTTACGAGACTTGTAAGAATGATTATTTTATGGATATCGGGATTATCTAGCATTAAAAAAGCTTGCATGAGCGTTTGTAAAAAACCTGAGCAAAATGTTGTTGTATCTATACATACAGTTTTTTTGCTTAAATTTAAATTTTTATGCACAATACTTGAT
Source organism: Campylobacter sp. BCW_6877 (assembly GCF_001762445.1). Taxonomy (NCBI): domain Bacteria; kingdom Pseudomonadati; phylum Campylobacterota; class Epsilonproteobacteria; order Campylobacterales; family Campylobacteraceae; genus Campylobacter; species Campylobacter sp. BCW_6877. The sequence continues at coordinate 8,588 of NZ_MJWW01000063.1, forward strand.
GTTTGGGGCGCAAAAAAATCAGGTGTATGTGTAGCAAGAAAAATCACATCTAATTCTTCTTTTGAACATATATTATTTTTAAACAATGTGTTTAAAGCTTCTGTGGCTAAATCACTTGCAAATGTATTTTCATTAGCTATATAATGAGATGAAAAATTAGAAGTTTTTTTAAGAAGTTCAAATTTATTCTTTGTTAAATTGCATAATTGTAGTTCTTCATCTACAGAAAGAGTATTTTTTGGAAGTATTACGCTAATGGCTTTAATATTATGAGAATTTAATGCAAGTTTCAATTTGAAATCCTTTGATATTTATTTGTTATAATAACATAAATATTTGTTTTAAGGCAAAATAATGACAGCATATTTGCATATAGGAACACCAAAAACTGGAACAACAAGCTTGCAAAATTTTCTTATTATAAATGAAAATAAAGTTTTAAATCAAGCTTATATTTATCCAAAAAGTCTTAGAGTGGCAAATAGACACTGGGCTTTGGTGGATATGGTTTTAGAGTTGGTTCAAAAGGAAAATATTTTAAAAGAGAAAAGTGTTTTAAGTCATATCACAAATGAAAGACTTCTTAGAACTATAGAAAATTTTAAAAGTGAAAGTGCTTTACATAAAGATAAAAAATTTATTTTTTCAGCTGAGGGTATAGTTTGGGATTTTTCTACCAAAAAACATGTAGAAATTTTAGAAAAGATTATGAGAGAGTTAGGTTTTACTCAAATTTATATTATTGTATATTTTAGGGATACTTTGGGTTATTTAAACTCACATTGTTCTCAAGATCATAAAAACAATATGGGATATTATTCTGCTGATTTTGCCCCACAAGATCATCCTAGAAAATATATTTTTGATTATGAGTGGATTTGTAAAACTCATACTGAGGTATTTGGAGAAGAAAATTTGATAGTAAGACTTCTAAGGGAGGATTATGTAGGAGGGACTTTGCTCAAGGATTTTGTTTATCATTTAGGACTTGAATGGGATGAGAGTTTTGTTTTAAAACAAACCAAAAATGAAAGTTTTAATCTTTTAGGAATGGAGCTTATGTCAAGATTAAATCAAAAAGATTTAAAGCAGGATAATCTTAATTCTTTGCTTTTTATGGCAAGAAGAAAATTTGAAGGCAGTAAAGAAAAAAGATTAAAATTTGCAGTGCAAAAAGATATTGCTAAGGCTTATGTGGATTATTTTGCTTCTTCGCTTGAATGGGTAAAAAACAAATATTTCCCGCATAAAAATTCTCTTTTTGCTCCTATAAATTGGGAAGAATACGAACAAAATTATACTTTAACTCACACACTAAGTAAAGATTGGGATGATGTGGCGGATTTTATAGCACAAATTATTGTTTCTAAAAATGAAATCATCAGTTCTTTAAAAGAACAGCTTAAACTTGCAAGGAAAGATTAGTCTTTCATTGCAATTTCAAGCATTTTTTTGATATTTTCAAAGCTTTCAAAATTTTCAGGTGTGATAAATTCTGCTTTTAAGGGTTTTTTATAAAATTTTTCTATTTCAGCAACCAAAGCCATGATATCGATACTATCGATAAAATCTTCACTTACTAGATTTTCCATACTCTCATTGATATCTGTTCTTTCTATATTGATAAAAAATTGTTTGACTTCTTGCATTTTTGCTCCTTTGGTTTTTTGAAATTATAAAATATTTATTTAAACAAGTTCTTTTAAAACTTTCCTATCAATTTTACCATTTTGATTGAGTTTAAATTTGTCAATTTTAATAAAATTTTTTGGGATCATATAAGAAGGTAATTTATCTTTTAGAAAAGATTTAAAATTAATCTCTTTTTCACTTTCATAAAAACAAATAATATCTTCTTTAAAAATACAAGCACTATTTTTTACACTTGCATGAGAATTTATCACGCTTTCTATTTCTCCAAGTTCTATCCTATGCCCCATATATTTGATCTGATTATCTGCTCTTCCATAGCATAAAAGTTCGCCAAATTCATTATAAGAAACAATATCTCCTGTTTTATAGAGTAAATCCAAATAATTATCATGCAAAGGATTTTGTATAAAAGCTTGTTTGGTTTTTTCTTTGTCATTATAATACCCTAAAGACAAAGAAGTTCCACGCACGAAAAGTTCTCCTTTAACACCTATTTGTTTAGGGCTTATGAAATTCATATTTTCATCAAAAACTAAAAGTTCTGTGTTTTTACATGCTTTACCTATAGGTAGAAGTTCTTCATCTTTAAAAGTGCGATTGATGATATAAAAAGAACATACATCAGTGATTTCTGTTGGACCATAAAGGTTTGCAAATAAAGCATTGGGTAAGTGTTTACGCCAAATATTTAGCTGCTTATTAGGCATGATTTCACCACAAAAAAGTATCTTTTTTAAGGTGTTTAAACTAAAATTATTCAAAGCTTCAGTATTTGCAAAATAAATCAGCACCGAAGGTACCCAAAATATAGTGCTTGCTTTTTCTTTTTCAAGGCATTCTAAAATTTTATTTGGAAAGGCAAAAAGATGATTAGGTAAAAGATATAAAGTCGCTCCTGATTTTACACTTGAAAAAATATCTAAAATGCTATTGTCAAAATAAAATGGCGCTTGATTGGCTAAAATTTCATTTTCATCAAATTTAAAAGTCTCACATACCCAAAAAGTATAATCAATCACACTCTTATGAGCTATGCTTACTCCTTTAGGAATGCCTGTACTCCCGCTAGTAAAGAAAACATAGAGTAAATTAGTATCTATGTGTTTTTCTTTTGCATTTTTTATTAAACTCTCATCTATATTAAAACTTTCAAAGTCTTGTGTATAAAGCGTAGGCAAATCTAAATTAAAATTTAAATCCTTTGAAGTGATAAAAAGTTTAGGTTTTAAAACCTCTATAACTTTTTCTACTCTTTCTTTAGGACTTTTCTCATCTAAAAGGGTGTAAAAATTTCCACTTAATGCCACTCCAAAAAATGAAATCAAACAATCAATCCCTTTAGGCAAGATGATTAAAACAGGAGCTTGAGTAGGATTATTATTTCCTAAAGTTTTTAAAATTTCACTGGCTAGTTTTTTAGAAAAAAGATCAAAGTCTTTATAAGTGATTTCTTTTCTTTCCTTGGCAAAAGGTTCTACAAAAGCAGTTTTTTCACTAAATTTGATTAAACTTTTTTCTAAAAAATCGTAGATATGGGTTGTCATGATTTGCCTTTTTAGTTTTTTGTAATATAATATCGATAAATTAATAAAAAAGGCCTTTATATGCTCATAAACCAAACCTTTGAAATTGATTCTTGTGATGATGTAGAACTAGGTATTAAAAGAACTAGCAAGCTTGAATACCGCATAAGTTATGATGATGAAAAAGATATCAAAGCTATAGTTTTTGTAATATCTGGAATGGGTGCTAATAAAAATATTTCTTTTTTAGATTTTGATAGAGAATATATTGCTAAAAAATTTGATGTTGTAGCAGTGAGTGTTTTTTATCATTGTTTTTCTATGCGTTTTTCAGGAGATATAAAATATAGCGCTATAAAAGTTTTTACATCAGAGGATCTTGAAAAGTTAGAAGAAGCTTTGTCTAGGGTAGGTATAAATTCTAGTAGCTTAACTACTGAAAATAGTCTTGAATATGCTACTTTATTAGAACAAAGAATTACACAGTTAAAAGAGAATGGACAAATACCTTTAGATTATCGTGCTACTATTAGTTCAACTTTTATTCCACCTAACGGAGAATATCAAAATTATGCTTTAATGCCTGCTATTGATCATATCAATACTTTAAAAGATTTAGTGAAACGCTTTCCAAAATTTGCAGATTTACCAAAAATTTATGGGGGGGGGTCATATGGAGGTGTGATAGGTTTAATGTGTGCGAAAATAGCTCCTTGGTATGTGGATGGTGTAATTGATAATTCTTTAGCTGTTCTTCCTCCTTTAAAGCGTTTAGTAGGAAGAGAGATTGGCGAGTGTGAATATGTGGAAGGTAGTAAAAATTTGATTATAGAATTTTTTCTAAAGAGTTATTGGACGCGTAAAGATATAACTTCTCCTTATTATCTTTATAATGAAAATTATATCATTCGTAGTTTTCTAAATAAAGATCATTTGATTTTACAACATAATATTAATCCTAATATTATTTATATCTCTTATCACAGCAAACATGATACTTTTACACCTGCGGATTATAAAATACAACTTCATGAATTTTATAAATTTTTAAAACTTGACGCCACTTTATATTTAATAAAAGATGAAAGTGAGATTGATGGAAGATTTATAAAAGATTTAAATCATGGCATGAGAATAAGTGATAAAGCCTTATTTAGAAAAGAACTTCCTTTAATGCTTGAAAAACTACAAAAAAGAAAATCTTTTATGCAAGAAAATTCCATCTCTTATCCTTGTGGGAATAAAGTGTTTACTTTTAAAGATGTAGAAAATCAGTTAAAATTGATTATTAATTAAAAAGGAAAATATATGCTCATAAATCAAACCTTTGAAATCGATTCTTGTGATGATGTAGAACTAGGTATTAAAAGAACTAGCAAGCTTGAATACCGTATCAGTTATGATAATGAAAAAGATATCAAAGCTATAGTTTTTGTCATAGGAGGTTATGGAGCTAATGCAAATATATATTTTTTAGATTCTTATAGAAATTATATTGCTAAAAATTTTGATGTAGTGACAATAAATGTTTTTTATCATTGTTTTTGTCAAAGACGTTCAGATGTTTTAAAATACGATGCAAGTGCAAAATTTTTAGAAGAAGATCTGGAAAATTTTTCTAAAGTATTGAATGATTTTAACATTGATGGCAGAAATTTAAATTCTAATAATGCTTTAGAATATTATCATCATTTAGATCATTGTATTGCTACTTTAAAATCACAAGGAAAACTAGTACAAAATTATCAAGCGAAATTTACTTCCACTTTTATCCCACCTAACGGGGATTATCAAAACTATGGCATTATGGCAGCTATTGATCATATCAATACTTTAAAAGATCTAGTTAAACGCTTTCCAAAATTTGCAGATTTACCAAAAATTTATGGGGGGGGGTCTTATGGAGGATACCTATCTTTACTCATAGCAAAAATAGCTCCTTGGTATGTGGATGGCGTGATTGATAATTCAGGTTCGGCTTTGCCACCTTTAAATTATATTTTAGGAAGAGAAATGGAGGACGGTTGTGATTATGTTTTAAATAGTTCGCATATTTTAATAGAATGTTTTGTAAAAACCCATTGGACACGTAAAGAAAATTCACCTTATTTTTTTAATAATGAAAATTATTTTATTAGAACATTGTTAAATAAAGATCATTTGATTTTGCAAAGTCAAAAAAATAAAAATATTATTTATGTGAGTTATCATAGTAAAGAAGATCCTTTAACTCCAGCAAATTTTAAAGAACAAACCATGCAAATATTAAAAATTTTAGGATATGATGTAAGCTTAAATTTGATAGATGAAAATAAAATTGATGGAAAATTTATTAAAAATTTAGATCATGGTTGTGGTATACCTGATAAAGCCTTATTTAGAAAAGAACTTCCTTTAATGCTTGAAAAACTACAAAAAAGAAAATC
>NZ_MJWW01000063.1:14239-56207 GCF_001762445.1 Campylobacter sp. BCW_6877
AAAAAAGAAAATCTTTTATGCAAGAAAATTCCATCTCTTATCCTTGTGGGAATAAAGTGTTTATATTTAAAGATGTGGGAGATAAATTTGAATTAGAGATAAAAGATTAAAACCTTAAAGGTTTTAATCAAGCTTTGCTAAATCGATTAAATCACTCACTTTTTGACAATTTTTCAAATCTTCGGCTGTGATTTTTAAAGCAAAAAGATTTTTATAAAGCACCATTACAGATACAAAAGCCAAACTATCCCACTCATCTATATCATCAAGTAGCATATCCTCGTTTAAGTCTTCATCTCTATGCATAGCTTCTTTAAGCTCTTCTAAAAATTCAGTTTTTGTCATTATTTCTCCTTTGTGTAAATTAAAATATCTTTTGTGTATAAATCCTTGAAATTTAGCACCGCACTTCCCCAGCTAAGCCCTGCACCAAAAGCACTTAAACTCGCTTTAAATTCTTTTGGAGTATCTAGTTCGCAAAGTAGGGCAGGTAGTGAACAAGCGCTTAAATTAGCGTATTTTTCCATGATGAAATTAGGAACTTTATCATCATTAAGTTTTAATTCTTCTTTGATGCAATCAACCAAATACGCATTAGATTGATGAAAAAGATGAAAAGCAATGTCTTTTTCTTCTACCTTGGAAAATTTTAAAATTTCTTTAAAGCTTTTAGGTTCGCATTCTAAAGCCATATTAAAAATATTTGCTCCGTCCATGTAAAGATTTTCTAATTGTCTAAACTCCTCAGTTTGCATGAGCGAATCGTCGTTAAAAATATCTACTTTAGGTATTCTCATCGCACCTTTTGGAATGATGAGTTTATCAAAATGTCTTCCATCGCTTCCAAGTTCAAAAAAGGCTTCATTAAAATCCGTTTTTTCAATCAAAGTTGCGCTTACTCCATCGCCAAAAATAGGGGCTAAATTCATATTTTTAGGATGGATGAATTTGCTTAAAGTATCCCCACAAATGAGTAAAATTTTACCTAAGCCACTTTGTATTAAAGAATGAGCGACAAATAAGCCGTATAAATACCCTGCACAAGCTTGTCCTAAATCAAAAGCTATGGTTTTAGAGCTTAAATTTAAAAGTTGGTGTAAATAACAAGCCGTAGAAGGCATGAAAAAATCAGGACTTTGAGTTACTACGATGAGTGCATCAAGGCTATTTTTATCTATATTTAAACCTTGTAAAAGTGTATTGGCTGCGTGTTTTCCAAGATCGCTTACACAAGTGTTTTCATCGCAAATATAACGCGTGTTTAAACCTATGACTTTTTTCATTCTTTTAAGGATTTTAATATCATTTGAAAAAACGCTTTCTAACTCATCATCAATGCAAATTTTATGTTCAGGTACGCTTACGCAAATGCCTGAAATTTTGGCTTTATCAAATCTAGTTTTCATGGATTATAAGTCCTTTAAAATTTAAATTTTGAAATGAAACAAGGGCTGAGTTTTTTTCAATTTCTTTAGAAATTTGTTCTAAAAAGCTTAAAAATGGCATATTTCTTTCGCCTTTTTGATAGTAAAGCCTTGCATTATTGTTTTTAAGATTGAAGAATTTTAAAGCTAGTTCAAAGGCTTTAAAAAACATTCTAGTTTCAAGTTTTCTACCTAAAGCCCTACAAGAAATGCAAAGATCATCGATAAATAAATTTCCTTCTTTGCAAGAAAAAACAAAAATAGCGATAATCCCACTATCGCTTAATTTATCACTCATGCTCACACTTACAATGAGTTCTTTTTGCATGTGTTGTGCGACTTTTTCTTGATTTAAGCGTGTGTAATTAGCGATAAATTGATTGGTTTTACCTAAAAGTTCGCTAATGCGAGGGATATTTTGCAGATCATTTTGTCTAAAATCTAAGCTGATTTGAAGATTTTGAAAATATTCTTCATCGCTTAAACTTTTAAGCTCTTCTCTTAAAGCATTGGCTGCTATATCTTTGGCACGAATTTGATCTTCTTTGGTATTTGAAAGTTTTAAAAGATTAGGAAAAAGCTTGATTTTATAAAGTATATTTTCATCGCATAAAAGTGTTTTAACACCTGTAAATTTGGTATTTTCAAGCTCGGCAATATTATCATCTATAAAAAGCATAGCGTTAGTATTTATATTAAATTTTTTAGCAATTTTTAAGATATTTTCACCCTTTGGCTCCCAATTGATCATTCTAGCATCAAAATCATCCCATTGCAAGATGAAATCTTTTCTTGTTTCAAAAAGTTTTTTTGCGTCTTTTTCTTCATTTTTTGAAGCTAGGGCAAGTAAAAATCCTTGTTTTTTAAAAGTTTTAATTTTTTCTTGTAAGGCTTTGTGCAAAGGACTTAAATTAATATTATCTATGCCCTCTTCACCTAAAATTCCTTGATACAAGGTGTTATCAAGATCAAGCACAAGAGCTTTAAGAACAGGTTTTATGAGTGCAGGGATGAGGCTAAGTCCTAAAATTTGTGCTAAGAAAATCAAGGCTTTATTATTAAGCTTAGAGCCTGTAAGTTCTTCTTTAGCTAAGTCTAAAATATCTTCTTCATCAAAATACTCTTTTATGAGTTTTTCTATGTTAAAAATTTCGCAATTTAAAATTTTTTTATCTGTTTTAAATTCTCCTAAACTAAGGACTAAAATAGGGTTTTGTGAAATTTTTCTTAATTCTAGAAGTTTTTCTTCTAGAAAATTTTGCACATTATTTTTATAGCGGGTTAAATCCAGCCATAAAAGTTCTAAATTAGCTTCTTTAAAATTATCAAAACTCAAGCTATCATCATAAGAGCTGAAATTAAACTCAGCTCTTAAATTGGCAAAATGTAAAAAAGGAGCAATGATACTTTGCACTCCTTCAAAAGCATGATTTCTATGGATATTGATAAGAAGATCTTGACTTTTACTAAAGTCTAATTCTTTGGCAAATTTTATAAGCTCATTGCGTTTTAAATGAGGCGAGAAAAGATTCATTTTAGCTCCACAAGTTCGATTAAAAGCCTATTTGGCATCATGATAAAACAAAGTTTAGCAAAATAGCTTGCTTGCATAATAGGAACAATACAAATGCCTTCTTGTTGTTCCAAAAGAATTAAATCTTGGGCGATATTTTTACTTTCATAGGCTAAATGATACATTTTGGTATTATTTTTCAAATAGCTATCTAGTGGGCCTTTATCGTTTAAATTTTGCAAAAGTTCAAATCTATACTGTGGAAATGCTTCATTGCAAGGAATGATAAATTCGCCTCTTACTCCTTGTTTTTCATCTATAAATTCTGCTTCTTTGTAAAAACCTAGTTTAAAAAAACATTCCCTTTCTTTTTCTAAATTTTTACAAGCCACACCTATATGATGAAGGGGTAAATTGAGTGTTTTATCAAGCATTTAAAACTACTGCCATAGTGATAGCATTTTTAAATTTCAATGCTTTTTCTAAACTATAATCATTTGCCATAAAATATTCATAAGTCTTAAGCTTTAAGTCCGATTTTTCTATCAAATCTTTAACTTCATCAGGATGGGAAAATAAATAAATATGATCAATAGCAGGAGCATTGATAGGAATAGTTGTAAAAATTTCTCCTCCATCACTAAGAAGCTCTTTGGATCTTTTAAGAAATTCAAGAGGTTTTTCTACGTGTTCTAGTACTTCTCCAATTACTATCAAATCAGCTTTTTTATCAAAATCATAAGTAAAAAAATCTTGACATAAAAAATCACATTTTGAGATCAATTCTCCTACTTGTTGCTTTACCATGTTTTGAGTAAGTTCGCAACTCGTTGGAGAGATATCAAGTCCATAAAAGGCGGAAAATTTACCACTTTTAACTGCTCTTGCAAAATATTCTCCATGACCAGGGCCTATTTCAAAATAAGTTGTTTTTGGAGTGAAATTTTGCAAATATTGTGAAAAATACTTTCTTACTTTAATATGAGCTATCCAAACAAAAGAAGAAAGAGCTAAACCTATCATGTATTGTTTCATATAGCTTTCATTAAAATAAACCTTATCCTTAACTTCATCAAAACTAGAATAACGATAAGTCCCATTTTCTATGAAAAATTTTGTTTCTTCTAAAGTATCGTTAAGGATCAATAAATAACAATCGCATTGTTCTTCTATACTGATGCCATCTTGAATATAATAAGAAATTAATTTATCAAATTCTTCTTCGTCTTCTTGTGAAAATTCAATTTTTTTAAGATATTTAGAATGGATAGGATTTTTTTGAGCGATGGCTTGAAATAATTTTTCAATATTTTCTTTCATTTTTCAGCCTTTAGGGTTTGAATTTTTTCTAGCAAAGCGTTTTGGGATTTTAAGAGACTTAAATCTTCTTTGTTGAATTTGATTTCAAATTCTTCTTCTAAACTCATGATGATATCAATATGGGCTAAAGAAGTCCAGTTCTTGCAATTTTCCATGCTTAAATTTGTATTTTCATCTACTTTGATTTCAAGGATATTTTCTAAAATTTCATAAAATTGTTTTTCCATTGTATAGCACTTTCTTAAGAATGTTGAAAATTAATATATTGTATCATAATTTTCTATTAGAATTGTTTGGTTTATATCTAATTTTTCCCATAAAATTTCTATATATTCTTTAGCGTTGTAAATGTTTATATGATCTCCTGCAAAATTATTTTTTTTAAAATTTTTAGTACTATTAACAATATTAATAATGTTAATTAAATTGGGCTCAGAAGATATGTCAAGTTTTCTAACATAATAACTAATGGTTTTATTGTATGATATATTGTTTTCATCAATTAAAATTCCAGAGAAAATTTTATGATATCTGTAAAATACATCAAATTGTTCTTCTGCATAATGTGTTAGTGTATGTCCTTGGCCTCCAAATGTCATATATTTTCCATTCTCTTTAGTTAGAATCTCATAAACACAATTTTCCCCAAAACAACTTGTTGTATCTTTTAAAAATAATTCTTCTTTTGCTCCTTTTATAGCAAAAGAAAATATAGGATCATTTGTGCGTTTTACTCCTGTTTGTTTGCGAAAATATTCATTTAATGTTCCTATTTTTGTTTTGGAATTTATTTTGTCATAAACTTCATTTTTGCAAAAACTATAAGTAAAGGTTGGCATGATCAAAGTGCCTTCTTTGCCTATAACTTCAAAAAAGCAATTGAGTATAGTCTGTAAAAATTCATTTCTAGAAAGCAAAGGCATGCCAAAGTTAAAAAGTTCTGTATGTACACATAAAATATCGCCTCTTTTTATACCTAGTTGATAAAAAGCATCTATTAAATCTTTATCGGAGTATTTTTTGCCATTGTGTTCTAAAAAATATTTCATTTTACTAGTCCATAAAATTTTATTTTTTCCAAAAGTTCTTTAAATTCATAAGCTTGCATATTTAAGATATTAGCTATATCGATGATATCATTTTCTCCATCGCAGTAAGCTAGAAAATTACAAGCCAAAGGAATGTCATTGGCAGTGCTAAGGGTATGATATAATCCTCTTTTGCCAAGATTGGGTTCGCATACTATGGTGTTTTCATATACAGCGTTGATTTCTAGATTTAAAATCATTTCTTGTATGCTTTTAAGTCCACCCATTAAACCTTTTTCAGAGATAAAATTGAGATCATCTTTGCTGGTGTGGTATTGTTCGTATTCTAGGTATCTTGTGCGACATACTCCTACAATGCCAAGATTTACAAGCGGAGCATTGTATTGTCTTTCATCGCTTCCACGATCTAAAAAACTAAAAGCTTTGAAATTTTTTTTATTTTTAAGCGTATGCAAGGCAACTTTATCACTTAGAGTGTTTTTTTTGGGTGTGTGTATGAGTGAGTAAGCATGATCATCGCCTAAGCAAGAAAGCACAAAGCCTGCTTTAACATGTTTTTTTAAATGCTCTAAATGTTTGCTAAGATAGACTATAGAGCCTATGGTTTCAGGAATGATGACAAAGCGGTAATTATACTTTCTTTCTTTTAAACTCAAAAGCCATTTTGCTAGGAAAATAGCCACCACAGGACCACTAAGCTCATTATTTGCCATGGAAGGATGACAAAGATAGGTTGAAATTAAAATTTCATCTTTTGAATTTTGCGTACTAGGTAGGATAAAATCAGCATAATCCAAAACCCCATTTTCATCATGTTTTGCATCGATATAAACTTTGTATTTGCCTTTTTTGAGTTTTTTTCTTTCGTTGTGTGTAAGGCAAAATCCCCAACGTCTTTTGTAATAACTCGTTACATAAGGAATAGCATCAGGCATTTCTTCTATGGAGTAAAGATGATCTTGAAGTTCTTCTAGTTCGATTTCTTTGTCGATAGCCTCGCTATAGTTTAGAAGGTGTAAATTATGCTTTTTAAAATCACAAATTTTTTCTCCTTCTGGAGTGATGATATAGGCTTCTTTAACATTCCATTCATCAGGGACTATCCAGTCAAAAACCTTTGCACCACTTTTTATAGAGTGAAATTTGAGTATACCCCCCCCCCAGAGTTTTATTTAAAATTTCTAAGCTAGCTCTAAAACTTTGCCCTGTGATACTCCTAGGGATAGGAAAAAGTTTACAAGCTAGTTCATACATAGCCTTTCCAGTTTGGCTAAAATCTTGACTTCTAAAGTCTAGCTTATCCACAATATCCTCCTTTAACTTTTTCAAGAATGCTAAATAAAGTATCTTTTACAAATTTTGCATCTTTTAAACTCATTTCTTGATGACAAGGTATGCTAAGCTCGGCTTTGTAAAAATTATCCGCATTTTGGAGTCTGATTTCTCCTAAGAGTTTTTTATAAAAACTAAACTCATAAGTTGGTTTATAATGCACCTGTACGCCAATTCCTGCATGAAGTAAGCTTTCAAAAAGTTCTTCTTTTTGACAATAAAATTCAGGAAAAAGCAAAATAGGATATAAATGTCTCGAGCTTTTTTTATAGCCTTTGATTTTTATCGTGGAGAAATACGGATTTTTTTCAAATTCCTTATCGTAAAAACTTGCGATTTCTTCTCTTTTTTCAAGATTGCGATCGAGTTTTTTAAGCTGGTTTATCCCTAAAGCACAAGCAACGTCACTTAAGCGGTAATTATAGCCAAGTTCTACCATATCACTATCCCAAAGCCTTTTTTTAATTATACCATGGCTTCTTAAAAGCTTGATTTTGGTGATAAGCTCTTCATTATCACTCACCACGGCTCCACCTTCAAAAGTGGTAATAGGCTTAACAGGGTGAAAAGAAAAGATAGAAAGATTGGCTTTTTTCCCTACTTTTTCACTTTTATACAAAGCACCTAAGGCATGGCTTGCATCATCGATTAAAGAAATATTATATTTTTTAGCAAGGCTTGAAATTTCATCCATTTCAACGCTATTGCCCGCAAAATCCACTACGCTAATAGCTCCTATATTTTCGCTATCTTTTAAAAGTCTTGCTTCTAGTTTTTTTTCATCGATATTGCCATCGTTTTTAATGTCGATAAACTCTACCTTAGCTCCAGCCATTAAGGCCGCATTAGTCGTAGCAGCGAAGGTTAAAGGGGTGGTTAAAACGATTTTTTCTTTGACGTCTAGTGCTGTGTAGGCAAGATGAAGGGCTGAAGTAGCTGAATTTAATACACAAGCATGTTTTACGCCCACATATTCGCAAAGGGCTTCTTCAAATTCATCTACCTTTTTACCCCCTGTTAAAATTTCATCTTTTAAAGCTTTTGTAAGCGTATCTATATCGCTTTGATCGATGTTTTGATGAGAATAAGTAAGCATTTTAAAAACCTTCAGTGTGATTGATGATTTCTAAAAGTTCTTTTTCGCTTGCCCATAAAGGATTATTATCCGAACTATAAGAAAAACCATCTTTTACTTTTTGCCCTTTTTCACCTAGGGCATTGATACTAAAGTCATTATCTTTATCCACAAGTTTAATACTCGGACTTATAGCATAGTAGTTTTTAAATTCGTAGGTTAAATGACTATCATCGCTTGAAATCATGATTTCATGTAGTTTTTCTCCTGCTCTTATACCTATGATTTTATGGCTTAAATTAGGAGCTAAAGCATGAGCTAGATCGGTGATTTTCATTGAAGGAATTTTAGGGATGAAAATTTCTCCTCCGTGCATTCTTTCAAAATTACTCAGTACAAATTTTACTCCATCTTCAAGGCTGATCCAAAAACGAGTCATTCTTATATCAGTGATAGGAAGTTCTTTAGCTCCTTCACTGATGAGTTTTTTAAAAAAAGGCACCACTGATCCTCTTGAACCTACAACATTGCCATATCTTGTAACGCTAAAGCGTGTTTGTTTATTGCCTGCTATGTTGTTTGCAGCGACAAAAAGCTTGTCGCTTGCAAGTTTGGTTGCACCGTATAAATTTACAGGATTGCAAGCCTTATCTGTGCTAAGAGCGATACATTTTTTAACCCCATTTTCAAAACAAGCATCGATGACATTTTGCGCACCGTGTATGTTTGTTTTTATACATTCCATAGGGTTATATTCAGCAATAGGCACATGCTTCATTGCAGCAGCATGTATAACAAAATCCACATCACGCATAGCAGCACTTAAACGCTCTTTATCTTTTACATCTCCTATAAAATAACGCATACAAGTAGCATTAAAAACGCTTGCCATTTCAAATTGTTTGAGCTCATCACGAGAATAAATGATGATTTTATTAGGTTTATAATTTTCTAGTAAAACCTTAGTATAGGTTTTTCCAAAAGAGCCTGTTCCGCCTGTGATTAAGATATTTTTTTTGTTAAACATTTTGCCTTCCTTTGCTTAAGTTTTTTAAAATTAAAGCAACAAGTGTTCCTATTTTAAAATTCTTGGCAAGGTTATGCCAGTTTGGGCTTGATACTTGCCTTTTTTGTCTTTGTAAGTGGTGTCACATTGTTCATCACCTTGTAAAAACAACACTTGTGCTATGCCTTCATTGGCATAAATTTTTGCAGGCAAAGGCGTAGTGTTTGAAATTTCTATAGTGATATGTCCCTCAAAACCTGGTTCAAAAGGAGTAACATTGACGATGATACCACATCTTGCATAGGTGCTTTTGCCAAGACAAATAGCTAAAACATCATCAGGCATTTTAAAATACTCTATGGTTCTAGCTAGAGCAAAAGAATTTGCAGGAACTATACATACATTGCCTTCAAAATCTACCACATTTTCTTCTACGAAATTTTTTGGATCTATTACGGTTGAATTGACATTGGTAAAAATTTTAAACTCACGCCCTACGCGTATATCATAGCCATAACTTGAAAGTCCATAGCTTACCACACCTTTTCCTATATTTGCTTCGCAAAATGGTTCGATCATCTTGTGTTCTAATGCCATTTTTCTTATCCAGTTATCTGCTTTTAAGCCCATTTTTAACCTTTTAATATTTGTAATTTTTTATAAGGATTATAACCTAAAAAATCTATATTTTTTATGATTTTTTTCTTTTTTAAAGTTAAATTTTTAAGTTTTTTTATATAATACAAGATTAAGTTCTTAAATTTTAGGAGAATTTTATGACAAAAGAAGAAATTAAAGAGTTAGTAAACCTTTTTGCTGAAGCAAATATTAGTAAAATTAAGATCAAAGAACAAGATGGTTTTGAAATAGAACTTGAAAGAGATATGTGCTGCGATGTTCCAGCCCCTGTTTGTCCTCCAGTTCCAGCTCCACAACCTATCAATGTAAGCGTTGTAAACGAAGCTCAACCTAGTCAAAGTGCAAAATCAAACAAACCAAGTATAAACAGCCCTATGGTAGGAACTTTCTATCAGGCTCCAAGTCCAGGTGCAGCACCTTTTGTAAAAGTAGGCAGTACGGTTAAAAAAGGCGATACTATAGCTATTATCGAAGCGATGAAAATCATGAATGAAATTGAAGCGGAATTTGATTGTAGGATCGCTGAAATTTTAGTTGCTGATGGTCAGCCTGTAGAATTTGGAATGCCTTTATTTGCGGTGGAGAAATTATAAAATGGAAATTAAAAGCATATTAATTGCTAATCGTGGAGAAATAGCACTGCGTGCTTTAAGAACAATTAAAGAAATGGGTAAAAAAGCAATTTGTGTGTATTCTGAAGCAGATAAAGATGCTTTGTATTTAAAATACGCTGATGCAAGCATTTGTATAGGAAAAGCAAGAAGTTCTGAAAGTTATTTAAATATCCCAGCTATTATCACAGCAGCTGAAATTGCTGAAGCAGATGCGATTTTTCCAGGATATGGATTTTTAAGTGAAAATCAAAATTTTGTTGAAATTTGTGCTAAACATAACATCAAATTTATAGGTCCTTCTGTAGAAGCTATGAATTTAATGAGTAATAAATCAAAAGCTAAACAAGTAATGCAAAGAGCAGGCGTGCCTGTAATCCCAGGAAGCGATGGGGCTTTAGCAGGAGCTGAAGCAGCTAAAAAACTTGCTAAAGAAATAGGCTATCCTGTGATTTTAAAAGCAGCTGCTGGCGGTGGCGGCCGTGGCATGCGTGTGGTGGAAAATGAAAAAGATCTTGAAAAAGCGTATTGGTCAGCTGAAAGCGAGGCTATGACAGCTTTTGGTGATGGAACTATGTATATGGAAAAATACATTCAAAATCCACGCCATATAGAAGTGCAGGTTATAGGAGATAGTTTTGGTAATGTGATTCATGTGGGTGAAAGAGATTGTTCTATGCAAAGACGCCATCAAAAACTTATCGAAGAATCTCCCGCGATTTTGCTTGATGAAAAAACACGTACTAGGCTTCATGAAACTGCTATTAGGGCAGCCAAAGCTATAGGATATGAAGGTGCGGGAACTTTTGAGTTTTTAGTTGATAAAAATTTAGACTTTTATTTTATAGAAATGAATACACGTTTGCAAGTTGAACACTGTGTAAGTGAAATGGTAAGTGGGATTGATATCATAGAACAAATGATTAAGGTAGCAGAAGGTTATGCCTTACCATCTCAAAAAAGTATTAAATTAAATGGGCATTCTATAGAATGTAGAATCACGGCAGAAGATTCTAAAACTTTCTTGCCAAGTCCAGGCAAGATTACCAAATACATTCCACCCGCAGGACGCAATGTTAGAATGGAAAGTCATTGTTATCAAGACTATAGCGTGCCTCCTTATTATGATTCTATGATAGGTAAGCTTGTAGTTTGGGCAGAAGATCGTAATAAAGCTATTGCAAAAATGAAAGTAGCTTTAGATGAGTTACTTATAAGTGGGATAAAAACAACCAAAGATTTTCATCTTTCTATGATGGAAAATCCTGATTTTATTAACAATAACTACGATACAAATTATCTTGCAAGACATTAAAATTTCCCTATTAAAGGGAAATTTTAATTGTAATTTTTATCTTAAATATTCTATATTGATTTTAGAGCGGAGTTTATCAAAATAATCCTGTATGAAATTTTGTCTTTGTTCGCTTACATAAGCGTTTAAAACTTCATTTTTAACTTGCTCATATTCAGGAGTTTGTGCTCCATCTTTGCTTTTAACTTCATAAAGTTCATAGCCATTTTTTCCATTTAAAACAGGGGAAAAGCCTCCAACAGGAATTTGCGATAAAAGCCCTAAAAGTCTTGGATCGGCATTGCTTGTGTTTAAAGATGCATTTTGTGGTTTAAGGATTGTTTTTTTTGTATTTTTGATATTTTCTAAAGTTTGAGGATTGTTTGATAAATAAATATTTGCATTAATTTGTGTATAAAAAGTGAATTTATCTTTATTTTGTTCGAAAAATTTTTTTGCTCCATCATCACTAAAATCAGTTTTTGCCATACTTGCGATTTTTTCATAAAGCTTTCTTTTTTCTAAATCTTTTTTAAAATTTGCACGAAATTGTTCATAGCTTTGATTTTTGGAATTTAAATTTGCTTTGAAAGCATTTAAAGTAGTTTTGTTTTGAGCAAGCATTTTATTTATAGCATCATCAAGCTCTAGATCATTGACTACAATACCCAGTTGTTTCATTTGTGAAATTTCCATTTTTTCATTGATGAGTACGCCTAAAGCTTTATTTCTATCAATTTTAAGTGCTTTCATAGTTTGATCTATATCATAAGTCGTGATAGGCTCTTTGTCTACAACTACAGCTATAGCATTAATGGTATTTGCACTAGCTAAACTTGCAAAAAATGCAAAACTTAATAAAATTTTTTTCATTTCAAACCTTTATTTAAGTATAAATATCGCATTATATCAATAAAAATTTAAGAAAAGGCAAAAAATGCACGAAAAACTTACAACGCGTTTTGCTCCAAGCCCAACAGGGTATTTGCACATAGGTGGACTTAGAACAGCTCTTTATAATTATTTATACGCTAGAAAAAATGGTGGAAATTTTTTACTTCGTATTGAAGATACGGATTTAAAAAGAAATTCCAAAGAAGCTACTAAAGCAATTATCGAAGCTTTTAAATGGTGCGGTTTAGAACATGATGGAGAAGTAACTTACCAATCAGAGCGTTTTGATCTTTATAAAGAATATGTCAAAAAGCTTTTAGATGAAGGCAAGGCGTATTATTGTTATATGAGCAAAGAAGAATTAGAAGAATTGCGCGCCAAGCAAGAAGCCGCCAAAGAACGCCCAAGATATGATGGAAGATATAGAGAATTTACAGGCACGCCACCTCAGGGTATAGAACCTGTTGTGCGTATTAAAGCACCTCAAAGCGGTGAGATTGTTTTTGAAGATGGGGTTAAAGGCGAGGTAAGATTTAAAGCAGAGGATATAATGGATGATTTTATCATTGCAAGAAGTGATGGAACCCCAACTTATAATTTTACTGTTGTTATTGATGATGCTTTAATGGGGGTAAGCGATGTGATTCGCGGAGATGATCATCTTTCAAACACTCCTAAACAAATTGTACTTTATGAAGCATTAGGTTTTAAAATTCCTAAATTTTTTCATGTGGCTATGATACATGGAGAAGATGGTAAAAAGCTTTCAAAAAGACATGGGGCAACTGATGTTATGGAATACAAAGAAATGGGAATTTTACCTCAAGCTTTGCTTAATTTTCTTGTGCGTTTAGGTTGGAGTCACGGTGATGATGAGGTTTTTTCACTAGAAGATTTGAAAAAACTTTTTGATCCTTATCATATCAATAAAAGCGCATCTTGTTATAATGCTAAAAAGCTTGAATGGCTTAATACTCATTATATTAAAACTTTACCTTTTGAAGAGATTAACCGTCAGCTTAAAGATCTTGGCTTTGATTTATCTGTTTATGAAAAGGCAGGATTTTTACTTGATTTATTAAGAGAGCGTGCAAAAACCTTGCATGATATTATCAATGGTGCAAAAAGCATAGTTAATACGCCGCAAAATTATGATGAAAATGCAGTGCAAAAATTTGTTAACGAAAATAATTTAGAATTGCTCCAAGTATTTGCTAATACGCTTAAAGATCAAAAAACAGGTAAAGATTTTGAAGATTTTACAAATGATTTTTTAGAAAAAAAAGAAGCAAAGTTAAAAGATTTGGCTCAGCCTATACGCATAGCTTTAACAGGGAGTGCGGTAAGTCCTAGTATTTTTGAAGTATTAGAATTTTTAGGGGTTGATGAGTGTAAAAAAAGAATAGAAAATTTTTTAAAAGTTAGAGGAAAATAAAATGAATTTAAAAGAAGAAGCTTTAAAATACCATTTAGGTGGGAAAATTGATATTGTGCCAAGTAAGCCAATGGCTACAAGTTATGATCTATCTTTGGCGTATAGCCCAGGAGTTGCAGAACCTTGCCTTGAAATCGCTAAAGATAATGAGCTTGCTTATACTTATACAAACAAGGCTAATTTGGTAGCTATAGTTAGCGATGGTTCTGCTGTTTTAGGACTTGGAAACATAGGAGCACAGGCTTCAAAACCTGTTATGGAAGGTAAGGCTTGTTTGTTTAAAAAATTTGCAAATGTAAATGCTTATGATATAGAAATTAATGTTCATAGTGTGGAAGAGATTGTAAATTTTTGCAAGGCTTTGGCTCCGACTGTGGGTGGGATAAATTTAGAAGATATAGCTGCTCCAAAATGTTTTGAAATTGAAGCGGCTTTGCAAGATTTAGGAATTCCTGTAATGCATGATGATCAGCATGGAACGGCTATTATTTCAACTGCGGGACTTATGAATGCTATGGAGATAAGCGGTAAAAAATTTAAAGACATTAAGGTGGTTGTAAGTGGCGCAGGTGCCGCAGGTATAGCAAGTGCTAAGATGTATAGAAATTTAGGGGTTGAAAATATTATTTTAGTAGATAGCAAAGGTGTTGTTTCTAAGGATAGAAATGATTTAACTCCTCAAAAGCTTGAATTTGCTGTTGATTCTAAGGAAAAGACTTTAAAAGAAGTTTTAAAAGGAGCTGATGTTTTCCTAGGACTTAGTGCGCCAAAAATTCTTGATGATGAAATGGTTTTAAGTATGGCAAAAGATCCTGTAATTTTTGCTTTGGCAAATCCTATCCCTGAAGTGATGCCTGAAGATGTGGCTAGACTTAGAAAAGATGCGATTGTAGGAACAGGAAGAAGTGATTATCCAAATCAAATCAATAATGTTTTAGGTTTTCCTTTTATTTTTCGCGGGGCTTTAGATGTGCGTGCAAGTAAAATCACTGAAAATATGAAAGTAGCTGCTGCTAAAGCATTAGCAGATCTTGCAAAACTTCCTGTAAGTGATGCGGTTAAAAAGGCTTACAATCTAAGTACTTTAGAATTTGGAAGAGATTATGTCATACCAAAACCTTTTGATGAAAGAGTAAAAGCTGCAGTAAGTACAGCTGTAGCAGCAGCTGCGGTAAAAGATGGTGTGGCTAAGGTAAAAAATTTTAACGAGAAAGCTTATTTTGAAAGCTTAAAATGAAAAATATTCATTGTATCAATCATCCATTGATCGAACATAAATTAGGAATTTTAAGGGCTAAAGAGACAAAGCCCTTTCAATTTCGCATGTTAATCGATGAAATTTCATCTTTTTTACTTTTTGAAGCGAGTAAAGATTTTTCTTTAAAAGAAATTGAAATTTCAACACCTATACAAAAAACTACAGTAAAAAAACTTGATGAAAAAATTATGATTTGCCCTATTTTAAGAGCTGCATTAGGAATGCTTGAAAGTGTTTTTAAGATGATTCCTGATGCAAGTGTTGGATTTTTGGGATTTGTAAGAAATGAAGAAACTTTAAAGGCGGATTTTTATTTTCAAAAACTTCCCAAAGATGCAAAAAAACGCACCGCTATTGTCATAGATCCTATGTTTGCTACAGGTGGAACTGCTATAGAGGCTTGTAATTTTTTAAAAAGCCAAGGAGTTAAAAAAATAAAATTTATATCCATACTTACTGCTTTGCAAGGTTTGCAAAAATTTAGCCAAGTGCATGGTGATGTGGAAGTTTTTGTGGCTTGTATTGATGAAGGTTTAAATGAAAAAGGTTATATTATCCCAGGGCTTGGAGATGCAGGAGATAGAGTGTTTAACACTCTTTAAAAGAGATGATTTTTGGAAAAATTGATTATATTAATCTTTTACCTTTACATATATATCTTAAGAAATATCCCCTACCTAATGGTTATAAAGCAAGTATGGAGTATAAAAAAGGAGTTCCAAGTAAGCTAAATAAAGATTTATTTTATAGAAGAATTGATGCAGCTATCATTTCAAGCATAGAAAGTGCTAGAAAAAAATATAAAAATTTAGATTTGGGTATTTGTGCTAATAAAAGAGTTTTAAGTGTATTAGTAGAAAAAAATACATCAAATGCCAAAGATCCAAGTTCAGCAACTTCAAATGCTTTAGCTAAAGTATTAAAACAAGATGGAAAAGTAATTATAGGTGATAAGGCTTTAAAGCTTTATCTAAAAGATCCTTCTAAATATATCGATTTATGTGCAAAATGGCACGAAAAAACAGGATTGCCTTTTGTTTTTGCTAGATTTTCTTGTGTGCAAAAAAAAGCTTTATATAAACAAATTTTGAAAAAATTTCCAAAAACAAAGATTAAAATTCCTTATTATATACTGCAAAATTATGCCAAAACAAGGGATTTAGATATAAAAGATGTTAGATATTATTTAGATGAAGTTATATATCATAAAATTTCTACCAAAGAAAAAACAGCCTTAAAGCGTTTTGTAAAGGCTTGCAAGGCTTTAAATCTTGTTTAGTGTTCAAATTCTCTAAGTTCTTTAACTGTTCCAAGGAGTATTACAACATCTCCACTATAAACTGTCGTGGTTTCTAAATCAGGCAATATTTCCCAGTCGCTATTTAATTTTTTATAAGAAATCACTTTCATATTTTGTGCTATATGTTTTAAAGAATTTCCTGCTAATTTTTCATCTATATTGATCTTAATAGCTCGTATAGTATTTGCTGAAAGATCAAAAACTTCATAATCAGCATCTTTAGTTAAAAATTCTTTTACTAGTCTTTTAGCACTTTCTTTTTCAGGATAAATAACCTTTGTTGCACCTAACTTAGAAAGAATTTGACCATGGATATTAGAGGTTGCTTTAGCAATGATATTTTTAACACCTATATCTTTAAGCGCCATAAGAGTAAGGATTGATTTTTCAACATTTTCTCCTATGCTAACAATAACAACTTCAACATCATGAAAGCCTGCTTCTTTTAGGGCTGAAATATTTGTAGAATCTAAAATATAAGCATAGCTTGGAGGATTTTGTATACTTTTTAAAGCTTCCTCATCTTTATCCGCAACGATAACAGTATGACCTCCAGCAATGAGTTCATCTGCTACAACTGATCCAAATTTTCCAAGTCCTATGATTCCATAATTAAGATTTTTCACGATTTTACCTTTATAAATTAACCTTTCCTTCAGGGAATTTTAAATGAATAGCTTTGTCTTGTTTGAATACCGAGAGTAAAAAAGCAAAAACACCTATCCTGCCACTTAGCATCATAATGATGATAATCACCTTGCTAGGATCGCTAAACAAAGCGCATAAAGATAAAGTTCCACCATTTCCTACCGAAATTCCTACCGTTGCAAAAGCTGAAGAAGTTTCAAAAAGTAAGGCTATAAAATCAAAATTTGACTCTAGCAAGGAAAGCAAAATAACAGCTATTACTATATAAACAGCTGAACCTACAGCTATAATAAAAGCTTTAGATATAGTTTCTCTTGGAATTTCATGTCCAAAAATTCTAACTCTTCCATCTCGGATACTCCAATAAGCATAGAGCAATAAAACCATTACAGTTGTTACTTTCATACCCCCAGCTGTTCCTCCTGGTGCACCACCAATAACCATAAACAATGATCCAAAAAATAAGCTCGCATCATGCAAATGTCCCATATCTAAGGTGTTAAATCCTGCTGTGCGGTAATTAATAGCGATAAAATATGAGCTTAAAATTTTATCAAAAAATGAAAAATGTCCTATAGTTTGAGGATTTGAGTATTCAAAAGCAAAAATAATAAGCGTTGAAGAGAAAATAAGAAAAATACTTGCAACAACAACCATTTTTGTATGTAGGCTTAAATTTTGCAATTTTTTTCTTTGAAAAAAGTATAATTCAACCAAAACAAAATATCCAAGCCCTCCAATAATAATCAAAGAAGTGATAATAAGATTAATTGCTATATCATGTTTGTAAGCTATAAGTCCATGTTCAAATATGGTAAACCCAGAATTATTAAAAGCGCTAATAGAATGAAAAATTCCAAACCATAAAGCTTTCTTAAAATTCATTTCAAGGGCAAAACGCATGGTAAGAAGTATAGCACCTATCAATTCTATAGTAAAAATGAACAGTAAAACCTTTTTAAAAAATTTAAATAAACCATCCATTGATGGATAAAATAAAGACTCTTTTAGTAAATTTCTTGCACTAAATCCCACTTTTTTGCGTATGAGTATATAAACAAACAAACCTATACCCATATATCCCAAGCCTCCAATTTGTACCAAAGCTAAGATAATAATTTGTCCTGCTAAGGTAAAATCAACCGCAGTGTTCTTAACTGCCAATCCTGTCATACTAACAGCAGATGTGCTTGTAAAAAAGGCATCTAAAAAATCAATAGGAGTTGTATGTGCCCAGCTTGAATGTAGCAATAAAGCCCCAAACAATGCAATAATAATATAACCAGCTAGTAAAATTTTAAAAGTTCGTCTATCTAATCCAAATTGTTTCAAAAAATTTCCATTTGATAATGATCTAAAGCGGGTATTCTATCTTATTAAAACTTTAAGGGAAATAAAATTTTATTTTTGTATTTAAACTTAAATTAAAGAAAAAAAGATACAATTACATTTTTACTTTATCAAACTAAGTGGTTGGATAGCTCAGTCGGTAGAGCAGCAGACTGAAAATCTGCGTGTCGGCAGTTCGATTCTGCCTCTAACCACCACTTTATCTTTCAAAAAATCACATCACATATTTTTTTACACAAGACCGAAATATTTAAAGGACTAAAAATTATTATTTTAAAGAGAGAGAGTCTATAACTTATAATAGAATGGTGGATTTAGCAGAATATTAAAAAAAGTATCTAAATACCTATAAAATAGATATTTTATATTTTATAGTAACCCATTAAATAACCCAGTTTTCTAATATGATTTTTTAATATTAAAATCCGATTAAAAATGATATGTGCTTTTATTAAAATCCGATTAAAAACAATACGATAATCTTTGCCAGTGCTTTTTAATATAATAGTGTTTGTATAAAAATATAAAAAATGGTTTTTGTTTTTTTGCTTTCTTAGTAAAGAGCAATAAGTATTCCATAATTGCTAATTTAATCTTTGATTAATAGTTTTATTATTTTTTATATATTATAATTTTTAAATAAAAATATCATTCCTTAAAGCTTCGTTTGTTAATTACTTAAAGACTTCTTATGTTTAATAAAAAAGATATTATTGTTAATGCAGTTCCCGTTAAGCTTTTTGCAAGTAATTTAGGTTTGTATGATAATTTTTATAGAAATGTAAATGAGTTTAAAAGTGGTTTTAAAATCAAACAAGTAGGAAATAATTTTTTTGTTTTGCTTCCTGATTGGTTTATAAAATTGCTAGAGATAGGATATGATTGTTATGTGATTAAGCCTTATGATGATTTTAAATATGAATTTAAAGTTGAACTTTCTAAAAAAACTGAAATAGGATTTTACAAAAATGACAATTTATAAACTTTGCAAGTGTGGTAAGAAAATACAAACTCATTTAAGAACTTGTGAAGAATGTGATAAAACTTTTAAGAAAATAGCAAACAAAAGATATGATTGTTTTAAAAGGGATAAGCAAAGTTCAGATTTTTATAATAGTGTAGCTTGGAGAAAATTAAGAAATGCTTTTATAAATAAAAATCCATTTTGTATAAGGTGTGGAAAGTTTGCAAAAATTGTAGATCACATTATACCTATTAAGCAAGGTGGCAAGAAATTAAGTGAAGAAAATTTGCAAAGTTTATGCTTGGCTTGCCATAATGAAAAGACTAAAAACGAGCTTAAGGGGTAGGGTATGTAATCTCTATGAAAGCCAATCCTATACACCGAAAAGGATAATACTAAACAAATGCGAGCCAGTTTTTTACATAATGTTATACTTAACCTACTAACTAACCAACCAAAACACAAGCAAAGCAAGGTAAAATCTTTATTTGAAATTTTTATTTTTATCAAAAGCGTTCTAAAAAAGCCAAATTTTGCTTTAAATTAACTAACACGCATTTTAACGCCTTAAAATATCATTAAAATACAAATAAAAAAAGGCGTTTAATGCAAAAAGAATTTTTAAACATTGATGAGGTTTTGCAAATTTTAAACATTAATTCTAAAATCTATTTGAGTAGATATTTAAAGAAAAATGGTATAAAAGTATTAAAAGGAAAAGCTAAACCCTATCCAAAAGATGAAATTTTAAGACTTGCTAAAAAAAGACAAGATGAAAATCATTACAATTCTAAACAAAACGAAGTTATTTTGTATATTGATGAAAATTCGATAAAAGAAAAGCCAAAGGCAAATAAAACAGAACAAATACAAACGCAAGATGATTTTAAGCCTTTAAATTTAGAAACCATAGAGCAAGAACTCACACAAAAAACTATCAAAGATTTAGAAAATTTAGGCATCTATAATCCTTTAGAAAATGATATTATTAAAACTTATGTTAAAAATCTCATTTTTTTAGAATGCACAAGCAAGGAAATGGAGAAAAAAGGTTTTACAACAAGCACAGATAAAGGAACGCCTATTGTAACGCCTGAACTTATAGCTTTTAATTCTTTGACTAAAAATGTTATAGGCTTAGCAAAAGTTTTAGGCATAGGCTCTCCAAATCGTGCAAGGCTAAATTTAAAAGATAAAAAAGAAAAATCAGCTTTTGATGTGCTTTTAGAAGATGAAAGTTAAATTATGGATAAATTAAGAGCAAGAGAAGATATATTAAATTACGCTTTAGCTTATATTAAACAAAAAAACAAAGAATTTGAAAACTCGCCCTTTTATATTGATGAGAAAATAGCTAAAAAAGCGGTTTTGTTTATCTCTCTTTTAAAGCACACCGATGGCGAATTAGCCGGTAAGCCCTTTCAGCTTTTAAATTTTCAAATCGAGTTTATCATCGATATCATCGCCACTTATTCTAAGGAAAAAAACGCCAGAAGATACTCTTACGCTTTGCTTTTTATCCCAAGAAAAAATGGTAAAACCGAGTTAATCGGAGCTATTTTGCTTTATTTTTTATTTATTGATAAAGAAAAGGGTAAAAAAATATATTGTGCCGCAAATGAAACCGAACAAGCAAAATTAGTTTTTAATGCTGCTTCATCTATGGTAAGCCAAGAAGAAGAATTAAATAAAATGTGTTATCAATATAAAACCTATAGAGAAATACGCAAAAAAAACGCTAAATTTGAAGATTTTATAAAGGTTCTAACAGCTACAAGCGAGACAAAAGACGGCTTAAGACCTTATGTTTTTATTTACGATGAGCTTCACGCTGCTAAAAATGGGGATTTATATAAGGTTTTAGAAGAAGGAACGGCAAGTCGTGTAAATTCTTTATGTATAGTCATTTCAACAGCAGGATATAATCATTTTGGAGAGATGAAAAAGCAATATGATTATTGCAAACAAGTTAAAAATGGCATTATAAACGACCCATCAACTTATGCAAAGATTTATGAGCCTGATGCTGATGATGATTGGAACGATGAAAAAACTTGGATCAAAGTTAATCCTGCTTTGGGTTATGGCGTAAAGCTTGAAAAATTAAGAGAATATTATCAAAAAGCTTTAGCAAACGCAAATGATGAGGTGAGTTTTAAAACAAAACATTTAAATATATGGACTTCAAATGCTACTTCTTTTATAAAAGATGATGATTTTTTAAAATGCAGTTTTAAAGAACTTGATTTAAAAGGCGATGTTTATGTTGGACTTGATCTATCTGCTACTACTGATTTAACTGCTTTAGCTTTAATTTGCGAAGTGGATAAAATCTTACATGTGGATTTTAAATTTTATGCACCAGAACTTAGTGCAAGAGAGAGAAGTAAAAGAGATAAAGTGCCTTATTTAGAATGGGCAAAACTTGGCTTTTTAACTCTAACGCCAGGTAATAGTGTTGATTATGACTATTTAATTAACGATATCTTAGCTCTAAATAAAAAATTAAATATCAAAATGATAGGTTATGATCCATGGAATAGTTTAGAAGTAGCCAAAAAGTTAAGTGATGAAAATATAGAGTGCGTTCAGATTAGACAAGGTTTTGCAAGTATTAGCGAACCTTTAAAAGAATACCAAATCAGAGTTTTAAAACAAACTTTAAATCACAATAACAATCCTATTTTTAGATGGTGTAATTCAAATTTAGTTATTGATCAAGATGCAAGAGAAAACATAAAGCCTGATAAGAAAAAATCAAGTGAAAGGATAGATGCAATTTCGGCTTTAGTCACTGCAATCGCCACTAAAAACAGCATAGAAAAACCAAAAATCAATGTTTATGAAAAAAGAGGTATAAGGTTTTTATAGCTTTTAAGATATAATATTGTTTAAAATTTAAAAAGGTGTTTTATGATGAAGTTTTTATATTTAGATGATAGTGGAAATTCGGGCTTAAATTTAGATGATGCAGAACAACCACTATTTATTTTAGGTGGCGTTGTAATTGATACAGAAGAATGGCAAAAAATTAATGAAGAAATTGAAAACATTAAGGCAAAATACAAGATACAAGATGAAATACATGCAATTGAGATTACCAATTCTAAAGGAATATTTAAAGAATGGAGTTTAGAAAAGAAAAATAACTTAATCAAAGAGCTTTTAAATATTATAGTAGAATATAAGCTTAAAATTATATTCTTTAAGGTTATCAAGAAAAATTATAAAGCATACTTTGAAACACATTTTACACAAGCTCAAAACAAAATGCTTAAAATTCCACCTTATATTTTGGCATATTCTTATGTTTTACAAATTTACGAACAAAGTCTTAATGATGATGAAAGCAATGGAATTGTAATTTCAGATGAGCAAGATAGTGATATTTTAGCTGATAACACTCTTAAAATTCTAAGGGTCATTGATGAGCCTGATATAAAAATTAAAAAAATCATAGAAAAGAATTTTTTCATAAATTCTAAAGAAAGTAATCTTATACAGCTTGCGGATATTTGTGTTTATCATATTAAAAGATATTACGAAATGGAAGTTAAAGAAAATATTAGCGCTAAGAGCAAAGAAAACAGAGAAATGTTTTTTAAGATTATTGAGAATAATGTTTACAATCTTAAACTAGATCCAACACAGCATAAAATTTTAGGATTTTTAATGAATGATTTTTAGTAAACTTGACGAGCCAAAGCTAAAAGCTTTTGTGCTATACAATGACAACACATTTAGCCCGTCACTAAAATTATAACAAATTAAAATTAAAAAATTATAACACGCACTTTAACGCCTCAAACTTTTTCTAAAATAAGTAAAAAATAAAGGTTTTGTATGTTCAATAAAATAAGATCATTATTTACAAAAAAAGCACGAAATAATGAATTTGTTAATAGCTTAGAAATTTTATTAGAAGATAAAATAAAAGCTGAGGAGCTTTCAGCAGTAATTGCCGCAATCTCAAATATTAGCGAGACCATAGCATCTTTGCCATTAAATTTATATCAAAGAACAACTGATGGATCAAAACTAGCCTCTAATCACCCCTTATATGAACTCATCAAAATCGCACCAAATGAAACAATGACACCTTTTACACTCTTTGAGGCTTTTATGGTACAAATGCTAATTTATGGCAATGGTTTTTTATATCCTGTTAAAAAAAGAAACGGGGTGATTAATTCTATAGAACTCATAGAAAATAAAGACATTAATATCTTTAAAATGAATGGAAAGTATTTTTATCAAGCTTACTCAAAAAATGGCAGTATTGTTTTAAATTATGATGAGGTTTTAAATGTGCCTTATCATACTAAAGATGGAGTAAAAGGTATCGCACCGCTTAGAAAAAGCAAAAATACCACAGAACTTGCAACAGCTATAGAACAGCACGGACTTAGCTTTTTTAAAAATGGAAGTTTTACAAGTGGCGTTATATCTGTACCAAATGAATTAAGCGAAGAGGCATATTCGAGATTAAAACAATCCTTTAAAGAAAATTATAGCCAAAAAAAAGCTTATAATATTTCTATTTTAGAGGGTGGAGCAAGTTATGCACAAACTACAAGTGCGAATAAAAATAGCCAGTTTTTAGAAAGCAAACAATTTCAAGTGATAGAAATCGCAAGACTTTTTAATATCCCACCGCACAAACTTGGAGATTTAAGTCGTGCGACTTTTTCAAATATCGAACAACAAGAGACAAATTATATGGTGCAAACCATAACACCTCTAACAACTAAAATCGAACAAGCCCTAAATCGCTTTTTATTAAACCAAAATGAAAGAAAAGAATTTTATTTTAAATTCAATATCAACGCTATTTTAAGAGCTGATAGTTCTTCAAGGTGGGAAAGCTATGTAAAAGCTTTAAGTAATGGCGTGATGAGTATAAACGAAGTAAGAGCCTTGGAAGAAATGAACCCAATTGATAATGGAAACGATCATTTAATACCGCTTAATCTTGCCAAAATAGATGAAAAAGACACACAAAAAGGCAATCAATGATAGAAGTAAAAGGCTTGAACGAATTAATGAAAGATTTGCAAAGCATAAGTAAAAAAGCTTTGCCAAATGCGGCTAAAAAAGGAGCTTTAGAAGTAGCAAAAGAAATCACAAATGATTATAAAAAGAATATTCCTAAACAAAGCGGACTTTTAAAGCAAAGTGTTAAGGCAGTTTCTAGTTATACTTTAGAAAAAGGTGTTTATCGTGCTGCTTCGGTTGTTTTTAGAATGAAAAAAGTAGGTATAAAAAGATTTGAAAAATTAAAAAATGCTAAAAAATGGACACAAGCAAAGAAAAATGAGAGAAAACAAAGAATGGATTATTTTGCGAGTGCGTATTATGCTCATTTTATAGAGTATGGATTTTTTCATAAAGGCGGAGTGAAAAAAAGTGCAAAAGGAAAACCAAATATAAGCGGAAAAAACACTTTTGTAAAAGGCACTTATACCATGCAAAAAGCAAAAGAGAAAATAGACCCAAAAATGCAAAGCTTGGTTACAACAAAACTAAATGCTGAGTTAGACAAATTAGGATTTTAAATGAAGGAATTTTTAAGCGATTTTTTAATGGGACTAAGCAAGGAATTAAATATAGAAATTTACCCACTTTCAAGGCAAAAAACAAAGCTAGAAAAAGCATTTTTAATTTATGAAATCACAAGCGAAGAATTAAATTTAAGTATAGATGATAAAATCTTAAGCAAAGAATTAGAAATTAATTTGAGCCTTTATACTCCAAAATACAAAGATTTAAGAGAGTTAAAAAGCAAAATTGAAAGTTTTATTTTAAAATTTTATAAAAAACCTATTGAAATTTTAATACATGGAGAAGATAAAGATGAAGAGAGTGGATTTTTTACGAGTGAGATTTTTATCACTTATCGTTTATAAATTTCTTTTCTATGTCCTACTTCAAGACAAAGAATAGTTAATTTTTCATCATTATTTAAACAGATTAAGCGATAATCATTTATCCTATAACGCCACAAGCCTTTTAAATTTCCTTTTAATGCTTTGCCTTTTTGATTTGGACTTTCTAGGCTTTGTATTTCTTCTTTCCATTTTTTGATTTGTTTTTGAACTTCTTTATCTAGTTTTTTAATTTGCTTTACTGCTTTTTGGCTAAAATCAATTTGTATCATAAACCAAGCTCTTTAAAAAGCTCATCAGCACTAATGCTTTTTTTACCGCTTGCTAAATATTCTTTATAAGCAACTTCTCCTATTTTTGCATCTTCTAAGTCTTCTAAAAATTCCATAATTAAAGCTTGAATAATTTCTTCTTTGCTTGTATTTCTTTCTTTGGCTATGTTTAAAAAAGCTTGTTCTTTTTCGCTTGATAATTCTATATTTAGACTAAGCATTAAAATTCCTTTTTTTGAAAATTATAACAAAAAATTAGAAAATAAAATACAAAAATATAGTTTTATGAAAAATATCTCTTAATACGCATTTTAACGCCTTAAACTTTTTATAAAATCTCCTTACATTACTTATATAAGGAGAAAAGATGTCAAAAGACAAAATAATTACAGATGCCCCTGATGTGCAAGGGCTTAGAGTTTTAGTTTTATCTCGTGCTATGGAAAGTTTAGGAAAAGAAGCTATTCAAGCAGGATTTTTAACAAGTATTTCAGGTCTTAAAGGTGGAACTAGAGAAAGTCAAAAACTAAGCCCAATCAACGATAGAGATTATGAAGAAATCAACGCAGTAGGCAAAAAAACTTCAGCTACTGTAAATATGAATTTACTTTATAAATTTGTTAAAGATGGTAATTTAGAAAGCTATGAGGGGGTAAATTATCTAGAAAAAGCTTTTGAAGAAAATGAAGAAGTTTTTATCATTGTAGAAATTAATGATGAGAGAAAAACCACGCTTAAAATCAAAATGAAATTAACAGGCTTTGAGCTTCAAAGCGAAGCAAATAATAAATTCAGTGCAAATATCACAGCAGAAAAAATAGGCGAAGCTAAAGACATCACACCTTTTAGATTTGAAGAAAGTCAAAATATAGAACACACTACAAAAGCTTTAAATGTGGGCGATGTGATGAGTGATAAAAAAGGTAAAATTATTTATTTTTACCCAAAAGAAAGCACACTTGAAAAACCAGAATTAAACGATGAAAGAATGGTTTATGTTTTTGATGAGGTGCGAGGTGTTGTACCAAATCCTAGTACACAAACTTTTAACGAAAACAATGAATTTATAACCACAAAAGAAGCTGATAAAGTTTGGGAAAAAGAAAATGATGAAAATATTATCCATGAAAGCACAACCGAACCAGAACAAGGGCAGACTTATGAGGAATTAAAAGGAAAAACATTATATTTTTATCCAAATGCCTTAACACTTCTTTATCCTGCAAATGAAGATATTCGCAAAAAATACACCATAGATCAAAGCTCAGGCATAGCGAGTGAAGCCACAATGCAAACTTTTTTAAATGGAAAATTTAGCGATGCTTTAAGAAAAGGAGGTAAAAAATGAAATTCAATGACTTTTTAAAACAACATTCTTTAAGAGAAAAAGAAATTTTAATCGAAGGTATTGATGAAAAATTCACAATTCGCCAACTTTCTATGCTCGAACAATTAGAGATTATGGAAAAAAATGGCATAGAAATACAAGAAAATAAAGATGATAAAATCAGCATCGATTTTATTAAGAAGAATTCAAATTTTAGAAAAGAAATCATCTTAAAGTGTTTAGTAGCTCCAAAAATCGATGAAAAAACCTTTGATAATCTCAATCAAGAGGGTTTAAACATTATCGCAAAAGTCGCAGACGAAATTTTAAAATTCACAAATGAAGTCCCAAAGCAAGAGAGCAAGGGCGATTAATTTATCGCCTTGCCCTTGCATTAGGAAAAACCATAGGCGAGTTAGAACAAAGTATAACACAAAGTGAGTTTAACGAGTGGATGTATTTCTTAAGCACCGAGCCTTTAGCAAGTGATAGAAACGAAATGCAAATGAGTATTTTACTTAATATGTTAGCTTCTTTTATGGGTGTAAAATCGACTAATGAAGACTTTTTATTATGCTCTCATTTAAAACATACTAAGCAAAATACTAACGAAAATCAAAAAATCGATATTAAAAAATTACAAGATGACTTTTTAAGTCTTTTAGGATAGATGATGATTTATTTCTATATTGAATTCTTTTTCGTTTGGATAATTTTGCAAAATTTGCTTAAATTCTTTTGTATAATCATCGCCAAAAGCATTATTTTTGATAGCAAATTCCAAAGCAAAAGCACTTATAAGCACACTTTTACCTTGCTTTGTTTTTATGAAATTTTCATGAGCTTCTTTAAAGGCGATAAGCTCTTTTTCGCAACTTTTATAATCATTAAGAAATTTTTCATTTTTAAATATTTTTTGGCTTTTGCTCCACATCAGAAAAAAGACAAAACAAATAAAAACAAAAGCAAAAAAATTAAGCTCTATATATGGAAAAAACATAATTTAAAAACTCCATTTTTTATCTTAAATTCTACTCAAAAAAACTAAAAGGAACATAAATGGCTAAAAATGTTAAAATCGGCGTTAGCGTAGATACAAATAGCGGTGTGGCGAGTATTGGAGGTTTAAATAAAAGTTTTAATCAATTAGGAAATGCTACACAAGCGACAAATAAATACATAAAAGATATAGAAAAGAGCTTTTTAGGACTTTCAAAAAGCGTAATTGACATGAACGCCCATTTAACACAAGCTTATCAGGGTTATAAAACTTTAGCACTTGATGTTTATAATTTTTCAAATTCTTTCATAGAATTAAACGCACAATATGAAAAAACAAAGAAAAATATTGCTTCTTTGATCGCGGTAAATTCATCAAATATAAACTCTATGGGTAAAAGTTTAAAAATACAAGAAAAATATCAATTATCTTTAAAACAAAGCGAAAAAACTTTAAAACAATTTAGTATTTTATCACAAAAATCAGGCTATGCAGTTTCCGATCTTGCTGATATTTTTCAAAGTTTTTATTCGGGCGTTTCTAAAAATATGAATTTTGATGAAAGTATAAAAAGCTTTGAAAATTTAATGCAAACTTTAAAAATATCAGGTTTGGGCGTAGAGCAACTTAAAATGACAATAGATGGTTTAGGAAGTGGTGCTGTGCTTTCTAGTTCAGATTTGGGAAGATTTTTAAAACAAATAGGACTTACAAATGAAGCGATTAAGGAAGCAAATGCAAATGGTAGTCTATATGAGCTTATTATGAAAAAAACAAGCGAAAATGTAAAAGTTGCAGAACTTGCTTTAGGCTCTTATGAAGATAATATCAAACTTTTAAAGTCTAATGTAGATAAATTTAAAAGAGAGTTAAGCGAACCTTTGTTTGAAGCAATTAATAAAAATTTATCCGAATTTAATACTTTTGTAGCACAAAATGAAAAAGAAATTCAAAATTTCATCAAAACAATACAAAGCATAACTCCTTTAATTATAAATATAGGTTTGGCTTACGCAGGATTAAAGGTTTATTCAAAAGTTTCAGGTATTTTAACAAAGGGTTTTTTAAATTTTAAAAACTCAATCATAGAAAGCACAAATGTACTTTATAGGCAAAGAGTACAAATGCTTTCTAATACTCAAAGTATAAGTACAATCAATAAAAAAACTTTACTTTTGGGGCAAGGTTTTAAATCTTTAGCCAACTTAGCAAAACGAGCTATACCTTTAATTTTAATAGAAAGACTTTTAAGTGTAGAAAGTTCATTAGAAAAAATATATGAAAAGACCGACAAACTTAATTCCGCTTTTAAAAGAAAAGTGGAAATTATGGATATTGATGAGCTAAAAAAATATAAAAAAGATTTAGAAAAAGAAATTGAAACTATTCAAAAAGTAGGACAAAATGTTAATTTAGTGGGAAATGTCTTAAGTGAATATACCTTCGATTTTATAGGTGAAGGCTATAAAAATCTTAGGTTAAAAATGGAAGAAACGTATAAAGAAATAGGTTTACAAAGAGAAAAGAGTTTAAAAGATATCGCATCAGAAGCAAATGCACTTGAGAAATTAGCTTTAATTAATGAAAAAATTAAAAATACAGAAAAAAGCGAAGTAAAACTACAAAGCATAGAAAAATTCAACAAAGAAACAAGTGATGCTTTATCTTTGGTTTCAAAACTCAAAATTCCTGAGCTTGAAAACGAAAAAATAGAAAAAACAAGCAAAGCTATAGAACAACTTAATCAAAAATTATTAGAGCTTGTTGGTATGGATGGTTGGGAAAATAATAACGCTTTAGTTTCGCAAATAAATATCATATCAGATGCTTTGGCAAACGCAAATGCTTACGAAGAAGCAAATAAAAGAATAAAGATAGAGAAAAAAGCACAAGAGGCAAAAAAACAATACATAGAAAGGCTTAAAGAACAAAATGAAGCCTTAAAAGAAATTTCACAAATAGGCATGAGTGAATACGATAAAAAATTAAGCCAAATTAATGAAAAATTAAAAGCATGGAAAAAGTTAGGCATTGATAAAAACAAATTAAAACAAGCAGAAGAAAGCCTTAAAATTAATCTTGATCTAGAAAGTGCAAATAAAGACTTTGAAGATACTAAAAATTTAATGATTGAATTTTACGAGAGTATTGAAAATAAGCAGGAAGCTTGGGCATTAAAAGAAATTGAGCTAAGAGACAAATACAGCAAATTATTAAGTGAAAATCTCATCAAAGAAGAAGATTTTAAAAAGATGATAAAAGCCAATAAAGACGCTTATTTTCAAATGGGCAAAGACAGTAAAAAAGCCATGAGCGAAGTAGAAAAAAACTATAATCAAATGATAGCAAATATGCAAAAAACGATAGAAAGTAGCTTTTTTGATGTTATAAATGGGAAAATAAAAACCTTAAAAGATTTGTTTAAAGATTTAGGAAAAACCATTTTACAAGATTTTTTAAGTCCTTATATTTCATCACTTAGTGGCTTTTTATCTAAGGCAGGAGCTGGAGTATTGAGCGGTTTAATGCCTAATTTTGCTTTTGGTAATGTGAATTCACACTCGCAAACGAATGCTTTTAGCTCAGTTGTTGAATTTGCTAAAAATCAAGGTTTAAGCTTAAATAGTGATGGCAAATATCAAGGTGTGGTTAATGGTGTTGAGGTAGTCATGGATAAAACAGGCACCATAGAAAAAGGAAATAATGCTTTTAATAATGTGAGTAATATTATAGAGGGTGCAAGTAAATTAGATGGCATTATGAGTGGTGAATGGATAGATAAAGCGGGCGCCACTTATGATAAAGTTATGGATTGGTTTGGCAGTAGTCAAAATGCAGGAAGTGAAATAAGTTTTAGTGATGCTTTAAATGCGGATGGTTTTAGTGATTTTTTAAGTTCAAGTTCTGATATTAGCACTACTATTGAAAATTCAAGCACAAATATTATAGATAGTATAGGCAATGGCTTTAATTCTTTATTTGATAATTTACAAGGTTATATCAATTCAATAGGCACTTTTGGCAGTAATCTTTTAGCTAATGGTTCAGCTTATTTGGCAAATTTTTTAGGACTTGGTGCAAGCTTTACAAACGGTGCTTCTTTGGCGGGTATGGGATTAAGTGGTGCAAGTAATGCTTTATCTCTTGGTTTTGGTGGGGGCTTGGGCTATATAGGTGGCACTTTAGCTAATGCAGCAATGGGCGGACTTCTAGGTTATGGCATAGGAAGCTTAGGAGATTGGCTTTTTAAGGCTGATACTCACGCAGGAACAGGTGGTGCGATAGGTGGTGCATTAGGTAGTATTATAATGCCTGGCATTGGAACTATAGTAGGTGGGCTTTTAGGATCAGTCATTGGCGGTATTTTTGGAAAAACCAAAGTAACAGGAAGCGGCTTACAACTTTGGGAAAATATAAATTTTAGTGATTTTTTTACAAATTCTAATTTGCAAGGTTATGTAGACTATCAAAAGAAAGGATGGTTTAGTAAAAAAAGCTGGACAGAATATAATAATTTAAGTGATAAAAAAATTAAAGAAATCAATCGTGTTTTAGAAAATCAATACGCAACACTTGTAAAATTAAATGCCAATTTAGATAAGTTTGAATTAGTAGCTGGAAAATACGCTAATAATTCTTTATTTGATACGGCTTTGCCTACTGCACTTTTAAAAAGCTTTTTAAATATCGATGATAAAAGCGAAATCGATGCACAAATTGTAGCAATACAAGAAAAGGCAAAAGCAAATAATATAAGCTATGCCCAGCAGCTTTCTAATCAATTTGGTACTTTTATGCAAATGCAAACTAGCATTTTAAATCAAATTTATAAAAATGATCCAACAAAACAAGCAAAACTAGCTTATGATGATACCATGTATGCTTTAAAAACTGCGATGAGAAATGCCACAGGTGGATTTAGTCTTTTTGGATTAAGTGAAGAAAGCTTTAAAGATTTAGGACAACTTAGTGCCGAAGCACTTAATAAAGCTTTCAATGAGAGCTTAAGACAAGATTTTAGCCCTGAGAATTTAGAAATTTGGCAACAATTAACACAAGCTTATACGCAAGCACAAGAACAAGTTAAAAATCTTTTAAATTCTATCATACAAAAAACACAAGAACTTATGCAAATCAATCAAAGCTTTTTAAGTGCTAATGGTATTTCAAGTAGTATTTTTGAAGTTAATCATCTAATGAATTCTTACGCAACCTTAATGAGCGGTTTAAAAGATGATTTAAATGATAGCGAAAAAGAAATGCTAAAGGATATTTTTAGTGCTAATGATAAGCTTTTAAGTTTAGGTTATGAGGGTTTAAATGAATTTTTAAGCACGGGTAATACTGAACTTAGAAAACAGCTTGTAGATATCATTACACAATTTAAACAAATAAGCGACAAACAAGGCGGTTTAATCTTTTCAAGCGAACATTTAAACAAACTCGCTGAGGTAGAAAAGCTTATTAATGCGTATGAGAACAAAGATGAAAGTAAAGAAGCAGATCAAGTAAGGTTAAATGAAAATAATAAACTTTTAAGTAAATTAAATAGCGAACTTGGTATTTTAAGTTCTTTGGGTTCTTTTAGCACTAATTTAATCAATCAAAGCATAGCTACAAGCGAGAGCGTGGCGCTAAACTACGATAAAATTTTAAAACAAGCTAAAAATGATTTTAAAAATGGCAATCTTACAAGTTCAAGCTTTAGTGCCTTGCAAAACGCTGCAACGCAAAAAGCAAACGAGATCAAAAATCAAGCTTCAAGCTTTGCAGAGTATCAACTACAAATGCTTAAAATGGCAAATGAAATGAAAGATTTAGGTGGTGAGGCAGATTTAAATTCAATACAAGATAAAATAGAAGCCATTACAGAAGAAAATAAAAAATTACAAGAAAAGTTAGATCAAACTTTAAAAGACACTTCTAATATGACTTTAGAAGAGTTAAAAGAGTATAAAAAAACTCTCATTGCGCAAAGTGAAGCAGAAATTGCAAAAATGATCGAGTATTTAGGCGAAGAAAGCCCTATGGCTAAATATTTACAAGAAACGATTAAATCTATAAAAGATGGCGCCTCTCTTACAGAAACAACGCTTAAAAATTTAGAATATGCACTTTTGCAATATCAAAATAATCAGGCAAATATAGATAAAGATTTAAATAATGAGATTAAAAATCCTTACAAAAAAATGAAAGCTTTTGCAGATGGCGGGATAGTTACACGCCCTACAAATGCTTTAATTGGAGAGAATGGTTATCCTGAGGCTGTAATTCCTTTAAAAAATGGCAAAGGTTTAAAAATCGATGCAAGTGGAGTTTTTGAAAAAATAGGCATCGCTTTTGAAAAAGCTATTAATAAAGGTTTTAATTCTTTTGAAGAAAAACTAGACTTAATCGCTTCAAAAATTGACAATGTAGATAAAAGTGTAAAAAGAGCAAATATGGATTTAAGCATTTTAACTAAACAAACTAGAGAAATTGCAGAAAATATTTAATAAGGAAAGAAGATGACTATAATTAAACCTTTAGAATTTGAAGTTTTACAAAATTTAGCTAAAAAAGATGAAACGCCTTTATGGGATAAGGAAGTAAGTTATAAAAATAATGAAAAAGTGCAATTTAAAGGTTTTGTTTGGGTAAGCGCAAGTGATGAAGATACGCATGAAGAACCTGATGTGTATTTTGATAAATGGGTTAAATTTGCACCCATCAATGAAAATGCTTTTTTTGATGATGAATTAAATACTCAAACAAAATGTGATAAAGCTTGGAGTGTAAAATTGAAAGTAGATGGGGTATTTGATACTTTAGCATTTTTAAATTTAGATGTTTCAAAAATAAAGATAGAAACATTAGATGGCAAAATCATTTATGAAAAATCAATGTATTATAAAAAATCTCGCACTTGGTGGGAATATTTTTTTAGCAAATTTAAAGTCAATAAAGAAGATTTTGTGTTTTTACCTTATCCTATTAACTCAGAAATTTTAATAAGTTTTGAGCCTGCTAAAATAGGGTGTAATGTAGGACATATTTTAATAGGAAAAAAAGAATTTGCAGGTGTTACAATCTATCCTGCAAATAGCACTTATATAAATTACTCAAAAACTTCAACAAATGAATGGGGAGTAACAAATGTAGTAACTGGTAAGAAAGCAAAATACTTAGAATTTATAGTTGCTGTAGAAAAAAAAGACTTTGATTATTATGATGATTTAATAGCAGGACTTTATAATACTAAAGCCTTATTTATAGGAGATGAAAGCGAATTGGGCTTTAAAAAATTAACTACTTTTGGAATTTTAAAAGATTATTCTGCACCTTTAGAGGATCAAGATTATATGCAATATAAACTAAATATTCAAGGTTTGATTTAAAAAATAAAAAATATCTTCTAACACGCACTTTAACGCCTTAAAAATTTTCTAAAATCCTTATAAAACTTCAAAAAAGGATTTTAAAATGAGTTTTAAAAACATAAGAGCAGATACCGCAAGACTTAGAAGCGTTAGCGAAGAAAATATGTCTTTAAGCTTTGTCATGGTTTCAAATTCTAATGCTTGTTTGCGTTTTGATTGGGAGCTTGGAGACTATATAGAAGAGCTTGATGTAAAAGGTGCGAGATTTGAAAATCTTAAAACTCTTTTTAAAGATCATAAACCAAGCGTAGATAATGCTATCGCAAGAATTGAAAATATAAGAATTGAAAATAATGAGTTAGTTTGTGATTGTATCTTTGCCAAAGACGAAAAAAGCTTAGATATCTTTAAAAAATATCAAGATGGAATTTTAAGCGATGTGTCAATTGGTTATAGAGTTTTAAAGCAAGTTGTAGATAAAAAAAGTTCGCCTAAAAGGGTTCTAGTTACAGAGTTTGAAATTTTTGAACTCAGCGCTGTTTGGAAAGGTGCGGATAAAAACGCTAAAAAACGCTTTGAAGAAGATGAAGAAAAAAAGAAAATCAAAGCCTTAAGTGAAGCTAGAGAGCGAGAACTTAAACTTTTAGAAATATCAATTTAAACAAGGAGAAAAAACAATGCAAAAATTAAGACAAGAAATAGGAAATTTACACGAACAAATGGTGGCTTTATTAAATAAGGCTAAAAACGAGCAAAGAAGCTTTAGTGCTGAAGAAAACACAAAATACGAAGCTTTAATGCAAGATTTTGAAAGTAAAAGAAAAGAACTCTCAAGAGCTGAAGCAGAGCTAGAAAGAGAAAAATATTTAAATGAGGTTGTAAGCCCTGTTTTAGGACAAAATCCTAAAGGAGAGGATGAAGATTTAAATGAAGAAAATCATATGCGTTCTTTTGTGAATTATTTAAGAAATGGAAGTATTGACAATATTTTAAAAAGAAATGTTTTAAATGAAAGCACAGCAGAGCAAGGTGGGATTTTAGTCCCTACAACTTTGCAAAGTAAAATAAGAGAAAAATTAAATGATCTTAGTGTTATTAGAAAGATTGCTACAGTGCAAAAAAGCTCTAGCAATCAAATTATACCTGTTTTTGATGAGATGGGTGAATTTTCTTGGCTTGGCGAACAGGAAAGCTTTACTGAAGTTAGTGCTAAATTTAGTTCTTTAAGTATAGGTGCACATAAGCTTGGCGGTATTATTAAAATCAGCGAAGAACTCTTGAGTGACAACATTGCAAATCTTGAAAGTTTTATAGTGCGAAAAGCCGCTGAAAAGATTTCAAAAACAGAAGAATTAAGTTTTATTAATGGAGATGGAAATAAAAAACCAACAGGACTTAAAAATGCTAAAAAAGCGTTTACACTTGCTTCAAATCAAGGTATTACAAGCAATGATATCATAGATGCTTTTTTCAGTTTAGACAGTGCTTATCGTAAAAATGCCACTTGGCTTGTAGGAGATGAGTTTATGAAAGCTATTTATAAACTTACAGATAATGATAATCGCCCATTGTGGCTACCTGCTTTAAGTGCTAATGGCTATGACACAATTTTAGGTAAAAAGGTAGTTTATTGTTCTGGTGTTGATGGTTTTGGTGCAAGCAAAGTCCCTGCATTTTTTGGAGATTTTAGTTTTTATGAAATTTGGGATAGATCAAGTATGAGTTTTACAAGACTTAATGAGCTTTACTCTCAAAATGATTTAATAGGTATTAAAGTGCGTTTAAGACTTGATGCAAAGCTTATGGATAATTCGGCAGTTTGTAAAATTGTATGCCCTGCTTAAAGGATGGAAGATGAAAAAAGTAGTTTTCAAGTGTTGTTTAAGCGGTAATATTTTTTATAAAAAAGGCGATGAGGTTTTACTTGAAGATAGTGAAGCCTTAAGGCTCTTAGAAAAAGGCATTGTGGAAATCGTGGAACAAGAAGAACAAAAACAAAATACTGATGAAAAATCAAATACAGATAAAAAGCCACAAGAAGATCAAGAAATGCAAGAAAAGCCACAAAAACAAAACGAAAAAGAAGATAAAAAAGGTAAAAAATGAGATTAAAGGCATTAAAAGATAGCAAAAAAGAACTCATAGACATTCAAGAATTAAGAGACTTTTTAAGAATTGATAGCGATGTTTTTGATGCAAATTTAAAACAATTTTTAAAAGCTGGAATGAATGAATTTGAAACAAGAACCAATCGCATTTTAGCTTTAAATGATTATGAAGTTGAATTTTTTAATGAAAGGGTGATTTTAGCTCCTTTTAATGCTTTAAAAAATGCAAATTTTAAAGCCGAGTTTAAAACAAATGGTGGTGTGCTTTATGCAATAGGTTGTGGGAATATGATTGTAAATTTAGGTTTTGAAGAATTGCCACAAGACATAAAATTGTGGCTTAAAAATTATGTTTTAATGGCTTTTGATGGTGTGAGTATGCCTAAAATTTCAAGTGCTTTAATCACTCGCTACAAAATAGCTTATTTTTAAAAGGCAATGGCAATGAAAGCAAATGGATTTAAGCATAGAGTTAAAATTTACAAAAAAGAACAAAGCAAAAATGAGTTTTTAGAAAGCGATTTTACGCAAGATTTACTTTTTAAAGAAGTTTATGCAAGTTGTAAAAATCTAAGTGCGGATGTTAAAGAGTTAAATAGTGGCTTATCTTTAGTCGCTACGCATGAATTTGAGCTTAGATTTTTAGAGCTTGATTTTTCTTATTTTCTAGTT
Source organism: Campylobacter sp. BCW_6877 (assembly GCF_001762445.1). NCBI lineage: Bacteria > Pseudomonadati > Campylobacterota > Epsilonproteobacteria > Campylobacterales > Campylobacteraceae > Campylobacter > Campylobacter sp. BCW_6877. Next base: position 50,975 of record NZ_MJWW01000063.1, read on the forward strand.
TTTAGAGATGAAAAATATGAGATTGTAAGCTTGGAAGATGAAAGCCAAAACAAGAAATTTTTAAAAATAAAAGCAAGGAAATTTCAATGAATAAAATATCTTTCATTAATACTTTACCTAAAGCACCTGATATGGCTAATCCTGTTGATTTTGATAAGGATGCTAATAACTTTGTTAATGCGCTTGTTCCTTTTTCAAAAGAGATTAATGATTTTATTAAAGATATAAATATATTAAGTGCTTCCTTGATAGAGCTAAACTCTAATATGATCTCTTATACTAATTTGGCTTTAGAGCAAATTGACAGTAAAACAAATATAAATATCTTAAAAATAGAAAATTTTTGCAAAGATTTTCAAAATGTTTTAGAGCAAAAAGCTAAAGAAAGATTAAAAGAATTTACCGATGAATGCCTAACCATAGTTGAAAACAAAGGCTATGAGATGATAGAAAGATTAAATGATAATGGCGTTGGAGCTGATTATATCGCTATTTCTCAATCTCTGGCTCATAGCTTAAGCTTAGAACGCTTTATTATGGAAAGAGGTTTTATTAAACTAAGAAAAGAAGAAGCCCTAAATTTAGATGATGTGAATTTGAGTTTAGAAGAACAAAGAAGAGATATAAACCTTGCTCAAAAAGCTTTAGAAAATATCACAAACATACTCTCTTCACAAAACGAAATTAATTTAACTTTAAAAGGAGAAAACAATGCTTGATAACTCAAAAATAAGAAGCACAGAGCTTTATGCTACGCTAAGTCAAGCTACTAAGGATGTTACAGCCATAAGAGAGTGGCTTTATGCTTCAAAAGATAGGATTGATGAGCACATTTTAGAAAATTTAAATGCTTTTGATGAAAAAGTAAAAGAAGCTTTACAAAACTATGAAAACTTAAGCGATGAAAAACTTAATATGCTAAAAGAACTTTATAAAAAAGTGGTTTATCCTTTTGATTATGTAAGTGATGAAGAACCTACAATGCCCAATGTGAATGAAACTTGGTTTAAAACTGATGAGGCTAAAATCTTTAAATTTATTAAAAATCCACAAATCACTTTCTTACAAAAAGAAAGACCTAAAGAAAGAAAAATTAATGATATTTGGTTTAAGCCTATGGATGATGTTAATTTACAAGTAGGCGAATTTTATCTTTGTGAAAAAGTGTTGAAGAATGAAGCTTGGATAAATCCATCCTTGCCTGAGAATTTAGAACCTGCATTTAATCAAGAAGAAGCTCCACAAAATGCAACGCTTGGCGATATTTGGAAAAAAGGGGATGAATATTTTGTTTATATTAAAACCACAAGTGGCAATTCTTGGACTAGCCCTGAAAACCCAAGCGAATATACACCTACTTATGAAAGCGAAGAAGAACCAAGTGAGGCAAAACTTGGCGAAATTTGGAAAAAAGGAAATGAGTATTTAATCTATGCAAGAGTGACTAACGATACAGCTTGGATTTTAAAGTCTGATCTAGGGCTTGATGCTTTTATTTGGTTTAATGATATGAATAATATTTCTTATAAATTAGATTTCATAATGGAATTAATTGATTATACCATTTCTCAAAATAATCAAAGAAAAGAAAGTATTATAAATGCTACTAAAGAAATTGATAAACTTAATGCTGATATTAAAGATTTAAAAGAACAAATTTCACAAAAGCAAGAACAAGAAGAAGACGCAACGCAATTAGAAGAGCTAAAAGAACAAAAACAAAACGAACTTGTGCAAAAACAAAACGAACTTGAAAATTTGACAAAAAACCATCTTTTAGTCAATCGTGGTTTTTTAGATAATATAGTTAAACAATTAGATGTTAGAGATGAAATTAAAAATTACCTTTTAAAAAATGATTTTAATACAGAAATTGCCAAATATGTTACTTTAGCTACTAATCAAACCATTACAGGAGCTAAAGACTTTACCAAACTACCTACAAGCTCGACAAAAGCTACAAAAGATAATGAACTTGTAAATTTAGCGACTTTAAAAGAACAAGTGTCTTTGCTCGATGGTAGTGGGCTTTCTTTGAAAAATGCAGAACTTTTAGCATTGATAGGGTTTAATACTTATCTTGATGGAACTTCTTTATATAAAATTCACTCTATTGCAAGTGGTGTTATATATACAAATACAAACGGAACTAAAACGCCAATTGAAATAGAATTCTCATTGCTTAAAAACGAATTTACATTATTAAATACAATAGAAATTTATATCAACAATTCTTTAATTAAAAGAATAGATAAAAATACAATAACTGGATTATATATCCCTGCATTTACAGCGATATTAAACCCCAAAGACACCTATCATCTAGCTTTTAACAAAGATACAGAAAATAAAACACAAATGACAGCGAAAATTTTAAATATTAAATAGGAGAAAAAATGAAATATTTTATAGACAAAAACAATAATAATCAAATTTATGCTTATGAGGATGAAGTGAGCAATGAGCAAATTAAAACAGGCTTAACACCTATTAGCGAAGAAGAGTTTAACTCTTTAATAAATCCTCCTAAAAGCGAAGAAGAGCTTTTAAACGAGGCAAAAGAGTTAAAAATCAACGAGATTAATACAAAAAAAGAAAATATTCTAAATGGTGGATTTTCTTTTAAAGGTAAAATCTATCAAAGTTCTAATGAAGATCAGTTAAGAATTAATGGAGCAGTAACCAATGCTCTTGTTAATCCTAGTTTAATTCCTTATATTGATTGGATTGCGCTTGATAATTCAACTACAAGATTTAGCGTAGATGAGTTTAAACTCTTTGCAAGTAGCATGGCTTATTTCGTGCAAAAAACTATCTTTAAGGCAAGTGCTTTAAAAGAAAAAGCTAGAAATGCACAAAGCAAAGAAGAACTTGATTTAATTGTTTGGGAGAGTAAAGAATGAATAACTTAGAAAACAACACTAATGTTATTTTATTTGCAGGCAGTGCTATATTAGCTTTTTTTTATCAATTTTTAGCGTATTTTAAAATAGAAACAGCTCAAGTTATTGTTTTGCTCATTGTTTTTAGCTTTTCAGGTATAGCCTCTATGATTAAAACTTTAGCTCTAAGAAAAAATTTTAGAAATTTTTTAATCACAGATATTTTAAGTAAAACTTTAATGTTTTTTGTGCCTTTTATCTTAGCTATTATGGCTAAGCAAATCAGTGTTTTTTACTATCTTGTGGATTATTCTTTTAGCTTTTTAACCATAGGTGAGTTTTTAGCATTTTTAATCAGTGTCCAAAGCATTAGGAAAAAAGAAGATATTAAAGAAATGGACTTTTATAATCTTTTTATAGAAAAATTTAAAAATATAGCAAACAAATATTTAAAATTAGAAGGCGATAAAAATGAAAAATGAATTAAAAAGGGTTTGTGTAAAACCTTATGATAAAGATAGATTTGAAGTGATACAAGATTATGAGTTTATTTTACCAAATTACAAAGGCATTGTACCACAAGGTTTTAAAACTGATGGAGCGAGTATTCCACGCCTTTTTTGGTCTTTGTTTCCACCTTTTAAAAGTGAGTATTTTAGCGCTTGTGTTGTCCATGACTATTTGTGTATAAATGCAAAATCAAGAGATGATTATAGGCTAGCTGATCTTGTTTTAAAAGAAGCAATGCAAGCTTTAGAAATAAATAAATTTAAGATTTTTGTTTTTTATTGCTCTTGTAATTTATTTCATCAGATCAAATGTTTAATAAAGGGGATAAGATGAGCGTGGATTTAAGAGAAATTGCCATAAAAACAGAAGAAATCAATAAAGATTTTAGTGAAGCTTTAGAAATTTTAAAAGAACTTTTTAAAAATGGAGTAAAACCAAGCGATGAAAGTATTAAAAATGCTATAAATGAAGTTTTAACAAGTTTTAACTTTATAAAACAAAGTGAATTAAAAGAAAAACTAGAAGCCTTGCTAGAAGAGCTTGACATCAATGCAAATATCAATGAAGAGAGTTTAAAAGAAGTTGTATTAAAAGTTGTTTTAGAAAATCAAGAAAGTTTAAAAGGTGATAAAGGAGATCCTTTTACTTATGAAGATTTTACAGAAGAACAGCTTGAAAATTTAAAAGGGCAAGATGGAGCTAAAGGAGCTGATGGTAAAAGTGCTTATGAACTTTGGCTTGAAAATGAAGAAAACACGGGAAAAAGTCAAGATGAATTTTTAGAAAGTTTAAAGGCTCAAACACCAACAAAAGAAGAAATTAAACCTATTATAGAAGAGATGCTCGAAGATATGAAATTAAATTTAGGCATTAATGGAATAAAAGTATCTAATTCTATTCCCACTCCAAAAACAAAAGCTAATGTTAATGATTTAATTATAACTTATAATGAAAATGTAAAACAACTTTGGCTTTGTGTGGCAAGTGATGATAAATACACAAGTTGGATTAATTTGCTTGGAAATGAAAATATTACAGCACAAGAGTTGATTATTATTAGTTTTGATACAAATTTAAATAGTGGTCAATATGGCGGATGTTTAAGTGATTTGCGTTTTGGTTTTGAAAATTCTTTAGCAAGCACTACGCAAATTATAAAAGGACTTAATGAAGGCAGTTTTTTAATCACTAAAGATGGAATGGGTTTAAAATCTAAAAATTATACTGAAGTTAGCGTTCTTTCAAAACCAAGTAAAAATCAAATAGAAGGAAATATCAAAACGAGCGGAATTTATAATGATCCTGCTTGGCATAATATTACCAATGCTTTAAAAAAATATGATGGCAATGCAAATGAATGCTGTCTTTGGGCTTCTAATATAAAAAATAGTGTAAGTATAGAGCTTTTTACAAATGAAATTCCTATGAGTCTTTTTTATAGGCAAGCTGGATATTATGGAAATGTCAATCTTTCAAATATAAAAATGCAAAAAGCCCTTAGAGTTCAAAATGAAATTATAGTCGAGAGAAGCTTTATAGGAATAAAAAAAGAAATTGATAAAACTACCTATGGTGATAATGCTTTTTTATTTGAATTTGAAGAAGAAAAATGAGTTTAAATCTAAAAATAAAATACAAAAAATAAAAAGAAAGGAATTATAATGAAAATAACAATTAATAGAAGATATACTGGTAAAACTTGCGTTATTGGCAAATTTAAGGTTTTAGATGATGAAGAAAAAATTCTTTTTGAATGCTTTTCTTTGGAAGAAGATAAAGAGGGTTTAGAAAGTGGTAAAGATTTAAGAATACCTGAAGGAAATTATAATTTAAAAAGACAT
>NZ_MJWW01000064.1:0-568 GCF_001762445.1 Campylobacter sp. BCW_6877
ATAATAAGCTTTTTCTGCTTTAGTCCAAGGAGCTATAGCTCCTTTGATAGGATCTTTTAAATATATACTTTGCCAATCTTTAAATTCAAGTAAAGTAGAACTTTGTCCTGTATAAAAGTTAGGATCTAGGTATTGGGGTTTATAGTCTTTGTAGGGGGAGTTTCTTAATATGCGATCGGCTTCAAAAAGGGCTTTGGAATATTCTTCGGTATAGTTGCCTGTGGGCTTAATATTTTCTTTAAAGAGTATTTTATTGGTATCTTTTTCCACATCTAATGTTAATCCATTGGGTGTATAAATCTCATAAGTTTCGCTCATTGTTTATCCTTTCGTAATTTATCCCATATATAAACCATCTTCTATGATTATAGTAGTAGCTAATCTGCCTATGAAATTAGGCGGAGTTTTTGTTTCTGATGTGATATCAGTATTTGCACTTGCCTTGCTAGTGTTATTTTCTCTTTTGTCTATAGCTTTCAAGCTTTCTTTATTTTCATTTATCCCTATATACATAGCCTTAAGATTGTTTTGTCCTATGATATTGAGTTTTTCTAGTAATCTTCTGGTT
>NZ_MJWW01000064.1:618-1087 GCF_001762445.1 Campylobacter sp. BCW_6877
TTTACTTGTATTGTAAATTCCATTAGCAAAATCTTGTAAAATTTGTAAAGCTTCATTGTAAGCTTGAATGGCTGTTAAATTGATTTCATCATTAACTTCTTTATAATACTTTTCTAATGTAGTGTTTTTTAGGATATAAATTTCAGATTTAATGAGTTCTATACTATTTAAACTTTGATTAAAAAAAGTATAATCATCTCTTTCTTGTATAGTTTCATTTTCATCTTTTATTATCCTTAAAGCGGATCTTTTCTCATCAATAATCAAATAAGACAAAAGTCTTTTTAAAAGAAATTCTTTATTTTCTTCAAGCTTTTGATCTATTTCATAATGAAAGGAAAAATGAGTGTCAAAAACTCCTGTGCAAAGATCTATGCCATAAAAAATTTTCTTTAAATCAAAGCTAATGAATTTCGAATTGATTGCAAAAGGATAAGTTACAAAATGATCTCTTATAACCGCTAAAGGA
>NZ_MJWW01000065.1:0-10025 GCF_001762445.1 Campylobacter sp. BCW_6877
TAGTCCCATTATACAAACTTCCACTTACATAAGGCTTATCTATATCATCATCTAAAAAAGAAATAATCACTTCATCTCCAATTCTTGGAGTATGATAAAAACCTGAATGATTACTTGCTATACTTGAAGCTACTCTTAAAAAAGGAGTGTGATGATATAAACTTTCTTTTTCATCTAATTCTTCTTGATTGGCATAAAGATTAATCCTTACCTTAACCCTTCCATGCTCATCAGTATAAATAGTATTTCTCTCACTTTCTATATCCTTACTCTCTCCTATAACAATACCTTGAGTGCTATTAGGAGCTTTAGGTTTAGCTTTAAAACTTGGAGTAAAGATAATATTCTTTTTTAATAAAGTTAAAGTATTGGAATAAGATTTACTTAAATTTAAATCTTTTAAATTTAAATGATCATTAGTATTAATAGAATTAGCTAAGATGGCATCATCAATTAAGATTTGAGTATTAGCAATAATAATAAAGTCTTTAAGCAAAGAAGCTTTATCTTGTTTTTCTTCATCTTGATTTTTTATTTCTTCTTGATGATTAAACTCCTTATAATTTAAAGTGATAAAATCTCCTAAACTAAGATGATAAATATTACTTTTTGCTAGTAAGCTTTCATTTAATACTAAGGCTCTTTTTTCTTTAAGAGAAGGCTTAGTCTTTAAATCAATGCTTTTTGTAAAAGAATATTCACTCTCATAAAAATGTTCATTATAATAAGCTTTGTTATTAAGTTCTTGTTCATAAGGAACTTTATTAGAATGTAAAGATAAAAGATTTAAAGGAGTATTGGCATTGATACTAGAATGTGTAAAAGAATTAGTTCTTAAGCTTTGTTCTTTATAAATAGAAGAAATACAAGCTTGATTTAAAATATTATTAATATTAGGATTATACTCAATTTCTTTATTTTTTACATTTTTATATACATCACAAAAATAAATAGTGTTCTCATCTTCATAAAAAAAGATTCCATTATTATGGCTTAATCTTGCAATAAAGTCTAAATCACTTTCATTGTATTGAGAGATGAGTTCTTGTTCTTCATAATTAAAATGTATATTAGAATAATCAATTTCTTTATGTAAGATATCTTGATAAAAACCAAGGGTTTGTTTAATCACTTCTATAATATTAGTATGAGTATAAATACGATTGGCTTTATTTAAAGAAAGTCTTATCAAGACTGATTGAAGCTTAAAAGAAAAAAAATGCTTGTATTTTATTTGCTTAGTATTTGAAGCGCTATCATTAATATTTAAAGCACTTTCATGATTAATACCTAGATATTTTATATAAGTGATAATTCCCTTATAGTTTATTACTTCATTGTTATCAAAGTTTAAGGTATTATTCTCATAAGGATTATGGATACTTAAAATAGCTTCTTGATCGATTAAAACATTAGGATGAAAATTAAAATCTTGACTTAGATTAAATAAGCTTTCATCTAAACTTTCAAAAAAACCTTCACATTCTATAGAAAAAAGTTCTTCAAGACTTTCTTTGATAATGGCTTTAGTGATTTTAAAGGGTAGGGGATTTGAAGTAGAATTTGATATATTAAGACTCATAAAGGAATTAAGGGACATTGATGATCCTTTTGGGGGTTGAGTTTATGGTGTTTATAATTTCACTATGTTTTTAATTTTTATATTTATTATTTTAACACAAATAGTCTAAATTTGAGTAGAAAAAGAAATTGCTTATTTTTGTTGTTAAAATCTATTTTTTATCTAAATTTACTTCTATGATATTAGATTCTTTTTCGCTGTTTTGTGTATTTTCTAAACGCAATTTTATTTTATTTGCACCCATAGGAGTTAAAATAGTAAAATATCTAATATTATTTTCATAAAAATCCCAAATTTCATCAAATTCCAAATAATTTGCTAATCCATATTCTTTAAACTCACATTCTTTATAGATTGATTTTAAAAATTTTGGCACTTCATTAATAATAAAAAGTATTTTGATTTTTTCTTTTTGAGAATTAATATCCAATTCTTTAATCAGATTATTTTGATATTCTTGCTTTATTATTTCTATTATTTTTTTATTATCACAATTTTTTAAATCATTAAGATTAACATCCATTTCTTTTTTTAACTCTAATTCTTGAGGAAAATAATTTGTATTCTTATAATCAGAAGCTTGTGGTAATAATATATTTAATTGTTCATCACTTTTAAAAATTAATTTCGCTATATTCATAATTTTAATATTTAATTCTAATATAGCGTAAAAATCTTTTTTAGAAAAAATTTTATCTACACCTTTTTTCATATTTACAATATCTAAATTCTCATCAGATAAAAATTCTACAAGTTTATTTAAAAATATAGGTTGAGGAAGCATTACCACCCTTTAAGCTCTAAGCTTTCAAGCTCTTCTAAACTCATTGCTCTAATTAAAATCCTTTCTTCTGATTGAATTAAAGAAAAATCTTGTAGTTTTTCTAGTGCTTCTTTATATTCTAAATATCCTAAAGGTTTATCTTCGCTAATGCTAAAAAAGCTTAATCTCCATTTGGCTTCTTTATCTTCATCATCTAATTCAAAATTTTCCCAAGGTTTTTTAAAAAGAATAGTATCTGTATCTTCACTTAGGGTGAAATTTATTATTAACCCATCGGGTGTTTCATAAAGTTTAGGTATAGCTTCATAAGCTTCTTCCCAACGCCTTTGTAAAAGTTTTAAATCTTCCATAAATTTTTCCTTAAATATAAAATGAAATTATAACTAAAAATCTTTTTATATTAAATCATAAGGAAAGTATTTACACAAAGCTAATTCTATTTTGTTTAATCATTCTAGCACGATTGATAAGAGCATAAAGGGCTATATCTTCATCATTATATATTTCTCCTTCAAATTCTTCATCCCCATCAAACTCAATACTTTTCCATTCTATAAGCTCTGCTTTAGCATTAGTAATAAAAGAAATATATTTATCTCTTTGTTTATCGTGTTTAATACCTGCACATAAAGGTTTAAGTGCTTCATCATACCAAATCACTTCCAACTTTTCTTCTTTGATGATTTTTAATGCTACTTCTTTTGTTAGATATTCTTTAATGTCTTTTCCATTGTATTTTTTTTGCTTATAATTCATTTTTAACATTTTATCAATGGCTTCTTTTTCACTATCAAAAGAATACTCAAGTTCAACACTGCCCCTTTCTCCAATATAAACAGCTTCGTATTTATTATTATCAGAATCAAACCACATAGTAAGATGGTATTCTCCTGAATGTTTATAAGAAGGATACCAATCTGTATCAATCAACTTTTCTTCTTTTATAATTAGTTCTGCTTGTTCTCTTGTCATTTTCTATCCTTTATTATGGTATTTGTTTGATAAAACCTAATTGCATTAAGTTTTCTATGGAAATAGGAAGTTTAATTTGTGTTCCTCCACCTTCTTGTTCAAAGCATGGAGATATTTTACCTATCTTCGGAGAATGGAATTTGTTTTTTTCTTTTAATGTTTTAATATCTTTTTTTAATTCTTCATTCCCACTCATTCTAACCTTTCTTTCAATACTTTCCATATTAATATCTTCTGTTACTTCATATCTTTTATAGGTTTTTTGCATGGCTTCATTATCTTCATAAGGCAATGATCTTTTTTCATAAGGCATCACTCCTTTTTTCTCTTTAAAAGGGCAAACAAAACCGCCCGAATTATCTCCATATCTGTCCAGTTTCATCCCTTTTTTTAGAGTGATTTCTCTTGGTTTGGGTGGGATTTTATAGCCATCATTATCAGGATATTTAAATTTACCATTTTCACAAATATAATTTGAACTTCTAGGTTTTGGAGTATCTTTAGGCCATATTCCATTATGCTTATAAAGATGAACTTCTTTATCACTTACCTTACCTTTTTTATTTTCATTTTCCAAATATAAAAGCATTTTTGCTTTTTCTTTACTTCTTTGTGCCGCTCCTAATTTATCTCCTATCCCTTGCCATCTTATCCTATCATACTTAATCTTAGCAAGAGGACTAGCTTGTATTTTAGCTAAAGCAAATTTAATCTTATTGCCTTTAGGTATAGAAAGTACAGGATAGCCTTTATTACTTACTCCTATTAAGCCCATTTGATAAACGGAATATTTATTATTGATTTTATGCTTTGAATAAGTATAAGGAAATACCAAAGCAACTTTAGTACAAGGTCCTCCAGCTACTGGAGGATTTAAACATCCACTTATACTAGCTCCTTGTATTTCATCGTGTAACATAATAGGAACATTATTATATTTTATTCTTTTAGCCTTTTTTGCTTTTAAATTGACTCTACCTCCATGTAAGCATAATAAAGTATTATCTTCCAATATAGGATGCAAACAAGAAGTATCAAGAGTTACATTAATATCTTCTATTCTAGGAATAGTTATCTTTCTTTTTCTAGCCATGAAAAGCCTTGTGAGATTTGAGAATGTTTTCTAATTGCTCATCTTTAGCATAAAGAAATTTTTCTTCTAAGGAGCAATCAAAGTTTAAAGGAAAAGGTTTTAAGGTATTTTTACTTAAAAATTTTTCCCAAAGCATAGAATTTTCCTCTGAAGACAAATTCCAAAAATCATCTTTATTGTTATAAACATAATCTTGATAATCTATAAAATTTACAAAATTAATATTTGTATCTTTTTGTTTAGAGAGTAAACCTTGTATATTTTCTTCTTCGACTTTTTTTGGGATTTTGTTGTAATTGATAAGATAATGATTAAGTCTATCTTCATTTAACTCTTGATTATCAAGTTCTTTTAAAAACTCTTTAGAATAGTAATTTAAAAAATAATTATTCGCATATTTTTCTATATGTTTTTTAAAACTTCTTTTATAAATAAGTGTATTTTGGGTGGCAGGATAAGATTTAAAAGCATTATCTTTAGAATTTAATATATAGTTATAACCCGAAAAAAAATAAGAAAAATCCATAAAAGCATAATCAGCGCTGATGCCTTTACAAAGATCTAAAAACATATTTTGAAGTTCTAAAATAATTTTTTCATTTTTGCTTAAATTTAATTCTTTTTCTAGTTGCTCTTGATTTTTTGGGATAAAAGTATGACTGATTCTATGATTATAATTATCAACTAGATATTTTAAGCTTTCATCACTGAAATTAAAAGTTAAATTAAGCGAAGAGTTAAAATAAACATCATATTTATTGAAATAGGGTGCTAAGTTGTCTTTATCTATAAAAGCATTGATTTGATTTTGAGAAAAATTTTCACCACTTTCATTCCAAAAAGGAAAATTAGGAGAAAGATTTTTAAGTGCTCCTATTTCGCTTAAATCATTTTCTTGATAATATCTATGTAAAATATATTTGCTTTTATCTAAACATAGCCTATCGTAAATTTGGAGATAATTTGAAGGTAGAAAATCGCACCATTCATCATTTCCATGTAAATTTATGCCTTCAAATTTATCGATACTAAAATAAGCTTTAAGTTTCTGCATGGCTTTTAAAGTATCATTTAAATGTTTGTTATAAAAACTACCTTTATTAGCTTGTTTAAATTCAAACCAATCTTGAGAATTTAAACGATTCCCTTTTAAACTCCAAGCATCAAGATATTTTTCATCGCTAAAGGTTTTTGTAGAAAAAAGGTAAAAACTTACTTGATTAGCGCTTATATTTTGTTTCATTTTAATTCCTGAAGGTGTTTGAGGTGTTTTTATTGCTATTTTTAAAAACCTTTTTCAAATTCTTGTGAAATAAATTTTTATTTTTCACTATTTTCCTTTTTGTTGCCTAAACTATGAATTTTTTCACACCATTTATTAAAATGTCGGCATTTTAATCTTATATTATCTATGCCTATTTCTTTAGCGATTCTTCCACCGTGCAAGATTTTATTATAGCTTGGAAAAGATAAAATCTTTTTTAATCTATTTGAAGGACTTGTTTCTTTACTATTATTAATAAATTCTGGATTATCGAATTCTTTGACAATGTCTTCTAGTTTATAAATAAGTTTTTTATTCCATTCAGCATCTGCTTTAATTATTTTTGTAATATCACTAAAAAGCAAACTTTCAAATTCATGTGGCTGTATATAGCTAAAAAAATTATTTGTATCGCATTGTTGTTTAATTGCTTCATCAAAATCTTTTTGTATTTTTTCAACGTGTTCATATATATTTTTATTACATTGTTTTTCTTTTAAAAATCTATTATCCAATCCATAGTAATCAAACATTGTTGTCATAAAAGCTTGTGAATCTTGTTTTAATTTTTTAACGATAAAATCAACAACCCTATCATACGCAAGTCCTCCACCTTTATGTCCTTTAGATGTAGGTATTATAAGTGGAGTAAGATAAACATTAGAGTTATAAAAATACGATCCTAAAATTTCATTTATAAATTTTTCCTCACTTTGTCCTTCGCAAATCACATAACATCTTGTAATCATTATTTTGGTCTCCCGCCTATAAGATTACTTGCCCAAATTTCTCCAAGTGTATAGTCTTCAAGCCAAGCTTCTAATTTTTCATCATCCATTCTTGTAAAAGTAGATTCATCGTTTTCTTTATCTACTACTATAATATCTTGCGCTTCAAAATGGTTTATCAGTTCTACAGATTGTGAAGAAATAATGAGTTGCTTTTCTTTAGCCACTCTCTTAATAATTTCACTTAAAACCTTTAATGCATAAGGATGTAGTCCCAATTCCGGTTCATCAATAATAATCGTTCCCGACATCAACTCAAAAGGCTGAAGCAATAAAGTAGCTAAACATATAAATCTTAAAGTCCCATCAGAAAGCATATGGGATTTAAAAGGAGTATCAGGATTATTTTTATGATACCATTCTAATTGTATATTTTCATTAGTTCTAAAAATAAATCCTCCAAAGAAAGGAGCGATATCTTGTATAGTCGTTAAAATTTGTTTATAGTGATTATTGTGATTATCATGAAGCATCTTAAGATAAGCTGCTATATTTTGTGCGTCTTCTTTAAATATAAGATTGTCATTTGCATCACACATTCCCTTCATCTTGGCTGTATCGCTTGTATCATGAAAATGATAAAGTTTCCATTTTTTGATTTCATTTAGAACATGTTCTGCTACTTTTTTAGAATAACTTCGTTCTATTATATCTGAAAGATTACTTTCTAGTTGATTACTCCCTATAGGTTCTTTATAGTCTTTATAGTCTCCATCAAAGAAAATATATTCATTTAATATCATAAGCTTATTTTCACTCGTTGGAACAAAGGTAGCATAATAACCATTTTTGCCAAAAGCAAATTCAAGATATATATTTTCAGTCTTTTTTCTGCCAAAATGTAAAAAATTATCAGGTCCTTTATCTTGTGTAAAAAATTGCAAATTTTTATTAAATAAAGCATTAAGCATTTTAAATACTGAAATAAAATTACTTTTGCCCGAACCATTTGCACCTATTAAAATATTTAATTTTTTAAGCTCAAATTTGGATAAATCTTTTATGGATTTATATCCTTTGATTGTTATTTTATCTAACATCTTTATCCTTTTGCAATTCCAGAATTTTTTTGCAATTCTTGGTTTTGGTTGAAAATTTCTTCTAATTTTTCTTCATAATTTAAGTCAAATCTTTTTATTACTATTTTATTGGGTGCTACACCTTTGATATGATGTAAATACATTTCTTTAAATACTGTTTTTATACTTCTGTGTAAATGTTTATGATAAATAAAGCCATTTCTTGAACCTTGATCTCCAGCTTCTTCTGAAAAATTTCTCAAACGAGAAGTGCCAACATCTGATACTTTATACCAATTTTTATCTTTTGACCTTAAAACCTCTTTTACTGTATTTTTTTTCTTTGCCTTTGTCTCTTCATCAAATTCCTTCACCTTGTCTTTATTTTTTATTAATGCTTCATGTTCTTGAAGAGTCAATGCGCTTCCTGAAAGATTTTCTGTTAATTGTGTATAGTTATTGCATATGAAAAAATAATCAAGTTCATATTCTCTAGCAAGTTTTAATTCAAAGCTGATTTGTTCTGTTAGGCTTTGAACTTGGACATTTTTAACCTCTACCAAACTAGGAATATCATTGATGATCACTAAAAAATCAGGTATGGTGTGATTAAAACTATGAAGATTGAAATTAGCATCAATTTTTCTTTGATTGCTCAAATGGCGTGTAGATCTTTTCTCAAAAAGTAAAGAGGTGATGTATTCTCCCGCATCTCCTATAACACTGGGCGTGATTTTTCTATTCTCATTTTTTTCAAGATCTATTTTTATTTTTTCACATTCTTTAATTTTTTCATGTTGTTTATCTATCAAACTTTCTTTAGTGTCTTCAGAAATTTCTGATGGCTTAAGTTTTTTTAACATTTTAAGTTTTAACTTGGCAGTTTTTATAAGATCTTCTATTTGTTGTTTTTTGCCACCATAAGCGGCAAAGGTTGTTTTGTTATTAAGCATTTCTTTAAATTCTTCAGGTGTTTGAAATTTAAAATCATCTGGATTATTTATTTGAGCTATTTTTCTTTGAAAAGTAAGAGTTTTTTGCTTACAATTTGCTAATTCTAAAATCACAAAGCTACTATTTAAAATAGGAACAGGATCAAATTCAAAATCTTTATTATCATCTTCAGGAAGTAATCTAGGTATAAGACACCATTGAGACTTATCATAAAATTTTTTTAAAGTTTCTTTTTTTATTTTTGCAACACCATCTTTTATAGGAAATTTTTCTATGCAATCATGTTTTTTTATGTAATTATCTTTTTTTGTATAAACATCATAAAATATATCATATTCATAATTTTTTCTTACAAATTTTCCAACAGGAGTGGCCTTATTGTCCAACTTATCAAATTCTTTATTAATATCTTCGCTGGTGTTAAGTCCAAGCTGTGCGATTTTCTCTTCTTTTTCTTGGTTGATTTTTTTTAGATATTTTTGGGAGTTATCTTTGTTAAATTGCAGGATTTCTTCTTGTGGATTTTGATCGTTTTGAATTTTTTCTACCTCTAAATGCTCTTTCACAGGTGCATAAAAGGCAATATAACCACCGATAATATCTACACTTTCAAATTCTTTAATGTAAAATTTAACATCATGAAATTTTATTTCATCGTTAATTTTCAAGAAAAAATCCTCCTTTTTATTATTTTTTTATCTTTCTTCTTTCTTCATACATTTTAATTTGTTCTGGTCTCTCTAAACTCGTATCAATATTGTATTCTTTAACCAATT
Organism: Campylobacter sp. BCW_6877; assembly: GCF_001762445.1. NCBI lineage: Bacteria > Pseudomonadati > Campylobacterota > Epsilonproteobacteria > Campylobacterales > Campylobacteraceae > Campylobacter > Campylobacter sp. BCW_6877. The sequence continues at coordinate 9,233 of NZ_MJWW01000065.1, forward strand.
GTTCCCAAGTCTTAGCACCTGCTTTTTTTAAGATTGTTTTATTTTTATTTATTCCAAAAGAAATAGCTTGATCCAATGGAGTATTAGGTTTAAAATAATTAATTTTATCATCTTTAGTTTTATTGATAGTGCAATTAGCAGCATTGACATCAGCTCCATATTTGATCAAAATTTCCAAACAAGTTCCAATAGGTTTTTTATCGGATGTTGCAGCTATATGTAAAAGGGTTGTTCCTGCATCGATATAACTGTGTTCATGTTCTGTTTTAATATTTCTCATATTTACATCAGCGCCAAATTGTAAAGCCACTTCTAAAGAATTTACAGACTCAGGATCGCCAAGCAATATCCAAGAATGCAAAGGGGTGGCACCTCGTTCATCATAAACTTCAAATTTACATCCTTTTTTAAAAAAATAATCAATCATTTTTTTATTTTTTCCACCCACTCCAATATAATCAGTAAGGGCATTATTTCCTAAACACTCATCATCAGCTTTAAGTCCTAAACTCTCAAAATACTCCATCATTTCAAAACTTTGACTCTTATCATAAGCGATCCCTGCCCAAGCTAAAGTAGAACTAGGATTAAAAAAAGGTATAGGATGACCACACCAATATACCTTACGACGTTTCTCTAAAAATACTTCAGGCACGGGATAATCTTTTAAAAACTCTTTCACTTCTTTAAGTTTATTATTTTTAACAAGTCTAAAAAACTCCCAACCTAACTCCCTTATAGCTTCTTCATCCATAGCTTGCATTTCTTCTAAAGTTTTCATTTGTTTTTCCTT